>CAJBIS010000335.1 GCA_903953195.1 uncultured Actinomycetes bacterium | reverse complement strand
CTGCGCCACGCCGGCGAGATCACGGCCGTCACCAATCAGCTCGTCAACTCCTACAAGCGACTCGTCGCCGGCTTCGAGGCACCGGTCCACATCTCGTGGGCGCGCAACGACCGCTCCGCGCTCATCAGGGTGCCGGTGCCGAAGCGCAACAAGGAGGCGCAGGGCACGCGCATCGAGTACCGGTCGATCGACCCGGCGTGCAACCCGTACCTGGCGTTCTCCGTGATCCTGGCGGCCGGCATGCGAGGAATCGCCGACGGCGCCGAGCTCAACGCTGAGTCCACCGAGAACTCACTCACCGAGGCGGAGCGGCGAAGCGGTGACTCCGCGCTGCTGCCCAACAACCTCTCGGCGGCGCTCGACCTCATGGAGGACTCGGAACTCGTTCGCACTGCGCTCGGTGAGCACATCTTCGAGTGGTTCCTCCGGAACAAGCGTGCGGAGTGGGGCGCGTACCGCACGCACGTGTCGAGCTTCGAGCTCGAGCGCTACCTGCGGGCCTGGTGATGGACCCGCTGCTCCTCTGGCCCGACCCCCCGCCGAACGACCTGGTTCGAGTCCTCGACCTGGCCGGACTGCCGTGGGTCGCCGTCGCCGACGAGTCCGGAACCCGCGACCTGTCGTACTCCGCGGCCGTCATCGCCGCGGACGAGGACCCGGACGGCGGCTTCGCGATGGCACGGGCGCTGCGTCGGGGCGACCTGCAGAGCGCTCCGGTGCTCCTGATGATCCGCGGCACCGCGCTCGCGGATCTCGACGGTCGCCACGACCTGTTCGACGACTTCTGCGTCAGTCCGGCGCACCCGACCGAGTTCGAGGCCCGGGTCCGCCACCTGTTGTCGGCCGACATCGGCGGCGAGCACGCCTCGGAGATCATCCAGTACGGGACGCTGGTGCTGAACCTCGAGACGTACCAGGCGGTGATCGACGGCCAGCCGCTCGACCTCACCTACATGGAGTACGAGCTGTTGAAGTTCCTGGCCGCCAGTCCGGGTCGGGTCTTCACCCGCGAGATCCTGCTGTCGAGGGTGTGGGGGTACGAGTACTACGGCGGCGCCCGGACCGTGGACGTCCACATCCGACGACTGCGGGCGAAACTCGGCGAGGTGCACGCCGGACTCATCCAGACCGTGCGATCCGTCGGCTACAAGTTCGGCGAGGCCCGCTGGGGCTGACGCCTCGGCGCCGCCGATCGGTTCAGATCGTGCGGCTCAGACGTTGAGGTCGAGGAGCTCGCTGCCCTCGTTGAGGTACTCGCCCTCCTTGGCCAACGACTGGCCGAGGACGACGGCGATCACGCCGCCCGTGATGATGAACATCACGGGGAGGACCACGAGCAGTGCGAACGCGAGGATCAGCGCCGGAATCATGGGTTCAGTCTGCCCCAATCCGGGCCCACGCCTCCACCTCCACCAGCGCGCCGAGCGGCAGCGCGGCGACGGCGACGGCTGACCGGGCGGGAGGGGTGCCGGTGAACGTGTCGAGGTACACCTCGTTCATCTCGGCGTAGTCATCCATCGTCGTCAGGAACACGGTCGTCTTGACCACGTCGGCGACGGTCGCTCCCTGGTCCGCCAGCAGCGCCTCGAGGTTGGAGAGTGCGACCCGGAGTTGCTCGGCCATGCCGTCGGCGAGCCCGTCGGGCCCGAGGCCGATCTGACCGGACACGACGATCCACTCACCGGATCGGACGACAGGGGTGTACGGGGGACCGCTCGCCATGACCCGGACCCTAGAGCTCGGGGAGGGTGCCGGTCGGGAACGTCGACGGACATCCCTGCCGACGCCACTCTGCGGCGGCCGTCGCGACGAACACCGCATCCGACACCGGCAGCGGCGGAGATCGG
>CAJBIS010000334.1 GCA_903953195.1 uncultured Actinomycetes bacterium | reverse complement strand
CGACCTCGACGGTGTCGACCTGCTCGACTACGAGACGTTGCTCGCCGCGGCGACCCCCGTGGAGTTCGGTGTCGACGACGAGTACCGGGCCGCGTCGATGTGTTACACGTCCGGCACCACGGGCAACCCGAAGGGCGTCGTGTACACGCACCGCAGCACCTATCTGCACACGATGGGCGCGATGACCGTCGACAGTCTCGGTGCGCGCGAGTCCGACGTCATCCTGCCGGTCGTGCCGATGTTCCACGCCAACGCCTGGGGACTCGCCCACGCCGGCGTCGCCGCGGGCTCCACGCTGGTGATGCCCGGTCCGAACATGGTGCCCGACAAGCTCGCAGGACTGATCGAGTCGGAGCGGGTCACACTCGCGGCTGGTGTGCCCACCATCTGGATGGGTGTGCTGCCGGAGCTCGCGGGCCGTGACACGTCGTCGCTGCGGGTCATCCCGTGCGGTGGCTCCGCGGTGCCGAAGGCGCTGTCCGAGGCGTACCGGGAGCAGGTGGGTCTGCCGATCCTGCAGGCGTGGGGCATGACCGAGACCAGTCCGGTGGCGTCGGTCGCCAACATCGTGTCGTGGCTCGAGGACCGGCCCGCCGACGAGCTCGCCGATCTTCGTTCCACCCAGGGGCGAGCACTCGTCGGGGTGCAGCTGCGCATCGCCGACCAGGCCACCGGTGAGGAGCTGCCGTGGGACGGTGAGCACCGGGGCGAGCTGCAGGCGGCGGGCCCGTGGATCACCGCCGGCTACTACGACGACGAGCGCTCACCCGAGTCGTTCACCTCGGACGGTTGGCTGAAGACCGGTGACGTCGCCGTGATGACCCCGGATGGCTACGTCCGCATCGTCGACCGCACCAAGGACGTCGTGAAGTCGGGCGGGGAGTGGATCAGCTCGGTCGAGCTCGAGAACGAGATCATGGCGCACCCCGCCGTGGCCGAGGCCGCCGTGATCGGCGTGTCGCATCCGAAGTGGTCGGAACGACCGCTCGCGTGTGTGGTGGTCAAGCCGGATGCGACGCTCTCCCCGGAGGAACTGATCGAGTTCCTCGACGGCCGTGTCGCCAAGTGGTGGCTGCCCGACGACGTCGTGTTCATCGACGAGGTGCCCAAGACGAGTGTCGGCAAGTTCTCGAAGAAGGACCTGCGCGACCGCTTCGCCGACCACGTGCTCCCCACCGCCGACGACTGACGCGTCGCGGGTTCGGCCGGTCAGTTGGCGAGCGACCCGCCGTAGATCTGCCAGGCCAGCAGGGACTTCGCCACGAGGCTGAGCACCAGGTAGACGCGCTCGCCGTGCAGGTAGTCGGCCCACTTCCCGACCCGCCGGTACTGCAGCCACTGGTTCAGGCCGAAGCTGAAGAACAGGACCTGCTCGGTCACCACGATCCCGTACACGAACCCGGGCACCGTCTCGGCGCCGATCACGTTGATCCAGATCGCCACCCACGGCGCCAGACCGGCGATGGTGCCGAACCAGAACGCCTGCATGCTGGTGGAGGTGCGGCCGGGCGGGTTGGTCCGCTCCTGGACCCAACCGAACAGGATCATGGCGACGTTGGCGCCGACGATGGTGACCACGGTGGTGATGTCCGTGACGCCCGAGTAGGCCGCGATCAGCACGATCATCAGCGACGCGCTGAACGAGTACTCGATCCAGCGGAACCGGTTGATGCCCCGGCCCAGGTCCCCCTCGTAGGTGGCCCGTCCGACGGTGGCGGTCAGCAGGTGGTCGAGCGCGGCCAGCGCCAGGAACACGGCCACGGCGATGCCGATCGGCAGGTCGAACAGCGGCTGCGGGTCGCTCAGGCGACTGCCCGGCGGACCGGTGGGGAACGTGGAGGTGATGGTGATGGCGAAGCCGCCGCTCAGCACCAGGATCAGCACCGCCTGCACGGCGTGCAGGCCGGTCAGCCCGACGTTCCACCGCCACAGCCCCCGCAGCCGGTCCGGCGAGGTGTCGACCGGGGGAACCGGCGAGGAGGTCGGGCTCATGGAAGTGGGGGAGTCGCTCACGACGCCAACCTACGGCGCAGGTGCTGCGGTGACGGCGACCCGGTCCACGTAGGATCCCGTTCGGTGTACGACTTCGCCCGCCGGCCGGCCTGGATCGTGAGTCACGTGCTCGTGGTGGTCGGCGTGGTGGCGCTCGTCGCGTTGGGGTTCTGGCAGCGGGCCCGTTACCTCGAGCGTTCCGAGCAGGCGGCCCGGATCGAGGAGCGGGCGACGCAGGCCCCGGTCCCGGTCGCCACGGTCGTGCCGCCCGGGTCGACTGCGGCGGGCCTGCCCGAGTCGGCCGAGTACACCCGGGTCTCGGCCACCGGAACCTTCGATGTCGCCAACGAGGTCCTGATCCGCAATCGCTCGTACGCCGGTGCGCCCGGTTCGTGGGTGCTGACACCGCTCATCCAGGCCGATGGCACCGCGCTCCCCGTGGTGCGCGGGTGGGTGCCGAACGTGGACCCGGATCCACCCGGTCCTCCGTTCCCGGGGGCCGAACCGCCGACCGGTGAGGTCTCCATCGCCGGGGTCCTGCAGTTCTCGCAGACCAAGGGAGGGTTCGGTGCCGCGGATCCGGCGTCGGGTCGCCTCGAGGTGTTGTCCCGGGTCGACGTCGAACGCCTGGGCGCTCAGCTCGGTCAGCCGGTGGTTCCCGCATGGGTCCTGCTCGACGCCCAGCAGCCACCGCAGACGGGTCGGCTGCCGTCGCGTGTGGCGGTCGAGGTGCCGTCGGCGAGTCAGAACATCTCGTACATGTTCCAGTGGTGGCTCTTCGCGGCGATCGCCGCCGGCGGGTACGTGTTGATCCTGCGTCGGCACGCCCGGTCACTTGCGGCCGGCGGCGCGACGCCGGATGATGAGACGGTCGGCGCGACGCCGGATGACGACGCAGTCGTGGCGTCGGTGGAGCGGTCGGTCGGCGATGGCTGAGGGTGGTGCCTCGATGTCCGACGTGCCGCTGCGGGACCGCATCATGGCGGCGGCGGTGCGCTGCGCGGAGGGTCGTGGGGTCCGCCGGTTCTCGCTCGAGGACGTCGCGGTCGAGGCGGGCGTGTCGCGCACGACGATCTACCGGCAGTTCCCGGGTGGTCGCGAACAGCTGGTGCAGGAGGCGGCCACCTGGGAGGTGGCCCGCTTCTGGCGGCGGCTCGGCCGGGCGGTCGCGGCCGAGTCCACGCTCGAGGACCGACTGGTCACCGGCCTCATGGTCGGCGCGGACATGATCGCCCGGAGCCGGATCATGTCGACACTGCAGGACCCGGACATCGAGGAGCTCGCGGTGGCGTTGCGGCCGTCGGAGCCGCTCGTGCACGGCGTGATCCGCGACTACATCCGGTCACTGCTGGTCGCCGAACAGGAGGCCGGCCGGGTTGGACTGGGTGTCGACGTGGATCGGGCGAGCGACTACGTGACCAGGATGACGTTGTCGGTGCTGTCGAGTCCGGCCGGGGTGGATCTGGCTGATGAGGCGGCGACGCGGCAGTTGGTCCGATCGCAGTTCCTCGGAGGGATCGTCCGGGCCGAGGTGTGACGGGCACCGTGCCGTGACGCACGCCACACCGGTCGCGCCTAGGCAATGAGACAGATCTCGTCTTATTGTTCCATCCATGGCCGTCGCCGTCGGGGGGAACCGAAGCGCTGCACCCGCAGTTGCGCAGTCGCTCGTCGTGCCCGTCCAGCCGGGTTCGGCCACGGAGCGGGCCCTCGACGCCCTCCTCGAGTGCGCGCTGCGCTGGGGGATCCAGAAGACCACCGTCGAGGACGTGGCCCGCACCGCCGGGATCTCCCGGGCGACGATCTACCGGCTCTTCCCGGGCGGCAAGCGGTCGATGGTCCAGGCTGCCGCACTGACCATGGTGCAGCGGCTCGCCGATGCGGCCGCCACCGAGGCGAGCGGCGCTGCGGATCTGGCCGACGCTCTCACCGCCGTCATCATCTCGGCCGAGCGGTTCCTCTCGGACGACGAGGCGTTGCAGTTCCTCATGCAGCACGACGCCGCCTCGCTCGAGGCCCAACTCGCCCTCGGCGGCTTCGACCAGCTGCTCGCCGCCTCCGGCGAGCTCATCGGCCCGATCCTCGCGCCGCATGCCGGCTCGCCCGAACGCGGCGTCGACGCCGCGGTGTGGGCCGCCCGCATGGTCATCTCGCACCAGCTCAACCCGTCCGACGGATCCGAGCTGTCCGACCCGCAGGTTGCTCGTCGTCTCGTCGATGAGTTCTTCCTGCCGGGGTTCGCCCCGGCCGCCGACCGCACTGCGGTCGGCTCGTCCTCAACCAACCCACCCTCAACCAACCCGTCCAGTCAGGAGTCCACCCCATGAGCACCAACGAAGAGATCATCGGCCGCGCGGATGTGCACGACATCGAGGCGATCCTCGCGATCACGAACACTGACCGCAACGAGGTGATCTCCGCCGTGGAGCAGAACTCCGAGGCGATCTTCACGTGGGACTACACCAAGGGTGCCCGGCCGGCGCTCGACAAGCTCTACGAGAAGGCCAAGGTCTCCATGTGGAACGGCGAGACCGACCTCCCGTGGGACACCGAGGTCGACCAGGAGAAGCTGGTCATCATGAACGCCGAGCAGAACGAGGCGGCGGGCATGGGGTTCGCCGACTTCGACGTGGCGGGCACGTCGTTCGAGAAGTGGACCGACGCGCAGTGGATTCAGTTGGGGATCGAGTCGCAGAACTGGAGCCTCAGCCAGTTCATGCACGGTGAGCAGGGCGCGTTGATCTGTACCGCGAAGATCGTCGAGACGGTGCCGTGGATCGACGCCAAGTACTACGCGTCGACGCAGGTGATGGACGAGGCCCGCCACGTCGAGGTGTTCGCCAAGTACCTCGACACGAAGCTGTCGGGTTACTACCCGGTCAACGCCCACCTGAAGATGCTGCTCGACGACATCGTCAGTGATCCCCGCTGGGACATGACGTACCTCGGCATGCAGATCATGGTCGAGGGTCTGGCGCTCGCCGCGTTCGGCTTCATGCACCAGATGACGACCGAGCCGCTCCTCAAGCAGCTGCTCCGCTACGTCATGAGCGACGAGGCCCGTCACGTGGCGTTCGGCGTGCTGTCGCTGCAGGAGTACTACGCCGACATGAGCGACGCCGAGATGATGGAACGTCAGGAGTTCGCGTTCGAGGCGGCGGTCCGCATGCGTGACCG
This sequence comes from uncultured Actinomycetes bacterium, assembly GCA_903953195.1. Lineage (GTDB taxonomy): Bacteria > Actinomycetota > Acidimicrobiia > Acidimicrobiales > Microtrichaceae > SXMI01. The sequence continues at coordinate 1,553 of CAJBIS010000334.1, read as the reverse complement.
GTTCCTGCAGCAGGAGGTCTGGGAGCGCATGGACGTCCCGGTCTCCGAGGCGATCGAGCTCGTCATGCGCACGCCGACGCGTCAGTTGTTCCAGATGATGCTCTTCTCGAAGATCGTCCCGAACTGCAAGAAGCTCGGCCTGCTCGATCGCAACGACCAGTGGCTGCGCCGGCGGTTCGAGGAGATCGGCGTCATCCAGTTCGAGGACTGGGTCGACACGGCCGACGACTACGAGAACTTCGCGCTCGGCCAGGAGCTCGCCGACCCGCACGGCCCCACCGCCGCGACGGCCTGATCGCCGCCGGCCCGGCGCTCGTCGCCGGGCCGGGCGAATCACACCGACCACTAGGGTCCTCCGGGTGGACGCCCCGGATCTGCTCGTGCTGCACGCCCTCCGGCTGCGCACGCTGGCCGACGTCGACGAGATCGCCGGGCGCTACTCGCTGGCCACCGACACCGTGGACGACTCGCTCGAGCGGGCCGCAGCGGCCGGCTGGGTCGTGCACCGCGACGGCCGCATGAGCGGCTGGCGGTTGACGTCGGCCGGACGCACCGAGGGCGAGCGCCTGCTCGCCGACGAACTGGATGGCGCGGGGGCGAGGAGCGAGGTGACGTCGCAGTACGAGGCGTTCCTGGTGCTCAACCCCGAGTTGCTCGCCGTGTGCACCGACTGGCAGGTGGTGGTCACGCCCGCCGGCGAGCACATCAACACCCACGACGACCCCGACCACGACGCCGCCGTACTGGATCGACTCAACGCACTGCACGATCAGGTCGTTCCGGTGACCACGGCGCTGGCCGGTACGCTGTCGAGGTTCATCGGGTACACGGACCGACTCACCGCCGCTCACGAGCGGGTGCGGGCCGGTGACCACGACTGGATCACCCGTCCGGTGATCGACTCGTACCACACGGTGTGGTTCGAACTGCACGAAGACCTGCTGGCCACGCTGGGCCGGGAGCGGAGCCAGGAGCGAGCGTGACGCAGCGCCAAGCCACCAACCAACCCGTGCCCCGGAGCCATCGGTGACGGCGCGTTTCGGTCGGGTCATCACCGCGATGGTCACGCCCTTCGACGACCGTGGCGACCTCGACCTGGATGCCGCCGCCGAACTGGCGAACTGGCTGGTCGAGACGGGCAGCGACGGGCTGGTGCTCGCGGGCACGACGGGCGAGAGTCCGACGCTCACCGATGCCGAGGCGGTCGCGCTGTTCCGTCGGGTGCGGGCCACGGTCGACGTCCCGCTGCTCGCCGGCACCGGATCGAACTCGACGGCACACGCCGTCGAGCTCACCCGCAAGGCGGCCGAGACCGGGATCGACGGGATCCTCTCGGTCACGCCGTACTACAACCGCCCTCCGCAGGCCGGGCTCGAGACGCACTTCCGGGCGGTTGCAGCATCGACCTCACTCCCGGTGCTGCTGTACGACATTCCGGTCCGCACCGGTCGCAAGATCGCGACCGAGACGATCGCCCGACTCGCACGTGAGGTGCCGAACGTCATCGGGGTCAAGGACGCGGCCGGCAATCCGGCCGAGACGGCACGGCTGAT
>CAJBIS010000333.1 GCA_903953195.1 uncultured Actinomycetes bacterium | reverse complement strand
CTGGGTCGGCGAACTGCCGAGCAGCGTCACGGCGGATCCGTCGGCGAGTTCGAGGACGAACAGCCGCCACGGTCCCCGCAGGACCCGGGCGGTGACGATCGACGGTCGATCGACGCGACGGATCGTCACCCATCCGACGACGTCGCGGAGCGTGTCGCCGCGCACCTCGATGCGACAGCCGCTCGCCAGCGCGAACCCGCCGAGACCGACGGTGACGGCGACGGCGACCGTGCCCCACCAGGACGTCGTCCGGTTCGCGGGGTCCCACAGTCCGGCGAGCACCAGTGCGACCGCCGCAGCGAGCGCACCGAGACCGATCAGCACGAATGGTGCCCGCGCGATGGTCGGGCGGCGGAGCGTCAGCCGGGGCGCAGGGTCGACCACGCGGATGACGGTACCGGAGGAGTCCTCACCGGATTCCAACCTGCACGCGAGAACATGGGGGCGATCGACCCCGACATGGCATCGTGGTCGAGTCGTGCAGTGCCCGGAAGGCTGCGGCGGATGGCTGCACCGACGACGAAGGCGACGAGGTGACGTGATGGCACAGGTGATGGAGCCCGAGCACGCCGGTGATGCGGCCCGAGTGCTCGTCGCCGACGACGACCGGGCGATCCGCGAGTCGTTGGAACGGCTCCTGCAGCTCGAGGGCTACCAGGCTGCGACCGCCATCGACGGGGCCGCGGCGTTGGAGCTCGCCCGCACCCACCCGTTCGACCTGATCGTGTTGGACCTCATGATGCCGAGCGTCGACGGACTCACCGTGTGTCGGGTGCTGCGGGCCGAGCAGGACACGACGCCGATCATCATGTTGACCGCTCGCACCGAGACCTCGGACCGGGTTGCCGGGCTCGACGCCGGGGCCGACGACTACCTGCCCAAACCGTTCGATCCGCCGGAGCTGCTCGCCCGAATCCGGGCCCTGCTGCGACGGGCTCGCCCCGTGGCCGCGGAGTCGGCGGCCGTCATCGAGATCGCGGACCTGCGCATCGACCCGTCGGCGCGGCGGGTGTGGCGTGGCATGGACGAGATCCCGCTGTCGAAGACGGAGTTCGACCTGCTGGAACTCCTGGCCGTCAACACCGGCGTCGTCCTCGACCGCAGCCGCATCTACGACGACATCTGGGGCTACGACTTCGGGCCCGACTCGAAGAACCTGGCCGTCTACATCTCGTACCTGCGTCGCAAGCTCGACGACGACCGCGACGTGAAGTTGATCCACACGGTCCGGGGCGTCGGCTACACGCTCCGGGTGGGTTGAGCGCCGGTGAGCCTCCGCCTCAAGATGGTGCTGGCGCTCGTCGCCCTGTCCACGGGCGCCACGATCGCCGTCGGTGGATTCACCTACCGCACGACGCGCAACGAGCTCCTGAGCGAGATCGACCGGTCGCTCGCCGCGGCGACGGCGTCGTACGAGCGGGGCCCGCGTCAGCGTCCCGACGACCCCGGTGACCGTGGCCCCGAGCTGCGTGACCGGTTCCGGGGGCAGGGCGACGTGCTGGCGTCGGTGGTGGCCGCGAACGGTCAACAACGCGATCTGACCCCGCAGGCGATCCCGGTTCAGCCCGAGTCCGTCGAGTTGTTGGAGGCGCCGGAACTGGCGACGACGGCGTTCACCGCGACCGTCGGCGACGAGCGCTACCGCGTGCTCGCCACCCACGTCCGCGGGCCGCTGGTCCTGCAGGCGGCCCGGAGCCTCGCCGAGGTCGAGCGGGTGCTGGCTGCCCTGCGGACCCGCATCATCGTGGCGGGGATGGTCATCACGGCGGTGGCCGCGGCGATCGGCGCGCTGCTCGCCCGACAGTTCACCCGGCGACTCGAGGCGCTCACCGCGGCGGCCGAGCAGGTGGGTGCGACCGGTCAGCTCGACGTGCAGGTGCCGGCGGTCGGCCACGACGAGGCCGGCCGCCTCGGTGAGTCGTTCAACGCCATGCTCGCCGCGCTGTCGGAGTCGCGTTCGGCCCAGCAGCGACTCGTGCAGGACGCCGGTCACGAACTCCGGACCCCGCTCACGAGCCTGCGCACGAACGTGTTCGCGCTGCGACGCGGCGACGCGCTCCCTCCCGATGACCGTGCCCGACTGCTCGACGACCTCGAGAGCGAGACCGAGGAGCTCACCGCACTCGTCAACGAGGTCGTCGAGGTCGCCACCGATCGCCGCACCGATGAGCCGTGGGCGCTGGTCGATCTCGGTGCAGTCGTCGACCGTGTCGCCGCCCGATCGTCGAATCGATCGGGGCGCGTCGTGCTCGTCACCGCCGATCACAGCCAGGTGGTCGGCCGCCCACGCGAGTTGGAGCGGATCGTGTCGAATCTGATCGAGAACGCGGTGAAGTTCGACGAGTCGGCCGGCCCGATCGACGTGGCGGTCACGGACGGAGCCGTCGAGGTCGCCGATCGCGGCCCCGGCTTCGTCGACAGCGACCTGCCACGGGTCTTCGACCGCTTCTACCGCTCCGACGCCGCCCGGAGCCGTCCGGGTTCCGGGCTCGGGCTGTCGATCGTCCACGATCTCGTCGTCGCCCATGGCGGGACGGTCGCGGCCGCCAACCGGCCGGGTGGGGGAGCGGTCGTCCGCGTCGCCTTCCCGCCGCCGGCAACGGATTCGGGGGCGGAGCCGGTGACTGTGCGGACCTGAGGTATCGCTCGGGGATCTCTCACCCTGCTCTCACCTGCACTCAGGCATCATCACAACTGCGAGTCGCATCGTGGGTGTCATCAGGAAGTACACCCCGACCCAAGGAGACAGACCATGCCCACCCCCGCCAAGCCCAACAAGTTCAAGTCGGCGCTGATCGCCGGCGGCCTCACCGCCGGACTCATCGGCGGCGGCGCCGCCGGCCTGATGCTCGGCACGTCCGGCATCTCGGGCGCTCAGGACGCCCCGACGACGACCGTCGCCCCGGCAGCTCCGGCCGCCCCCGACGCACAGAACCGCCCGGACCCGTCGGCCAGGATCGGCGAGACGCTGGCACCGCTGGTCGCCAACGGCACGATCACCCAGGCCCAGGCCGACGCGGTGACCCAGGCGCTCGTGGCGGCCATGCCGAAGGGCGGCCCCCGCGGCGGTGACCACAGCGGCCCCGGCGGTGAGCACCGGCGAGGCCCCGGCCTCGAGGCGGCGGCGAAGGCCCTCAACATGACCGAGGACGAACTGCGCACGGCACTCCAGGGTGACGCGACGCTCGCTCAGGTGGCCCAGCAGAAGGGCGTCGACGTCCAGGTCGTCATCGACGCACTGGTCAACGAGGCGAAGACCCATCTCGCCGAGGAGGTCGCCAGCGGCGAGCTCACCCAGGAACAGGCCGACCAGCGCCTCGCCAAGGTGACCGAGCGGATCACCGACATGGTGAACAACGGTCGCCCGAAGGGCGGACCCGGTGGCGAGCAGGGCGGTCGTCACGGCGGCCCCCGTGGCGAGCAGGGTGCGCCGGAGGCCGGTCAGGACGCCCCGCAGGGCGACTGATCCCAGCGTCCATCCCCCCAGCGAACAGGTGGTCCGGCGGTCTCCGTCGGGCCACCTGTCGCGTTCGGACTCCGGTAGGTTCCTCGCATGAGCAGCGACGCACGGGTGCACCTGCAGATCGACGGTGCGATCGCCACGATCTCGAACGACAACCCGGACAAGCACAACGCGTTCGACGACGCGATGGACGCCCAGTTGTTCGAGGCGCTCGCCGAACTCCGTGAGCGCACCGATGTCCGGGCGGTCATCTGGCGGGGTGAGGGCCCGTCGTGGTCGTCGGGCCGCGACGTGTCGTCGATCGGTAACAACACGACCGACATGACGCACCACGAGTTGATGACCCGTGGCATCCGCGGGATCCAACAGCTCTGGGAACTCGACGCACCGGTGATCGTCGCCATCCAGGGGTGGGCGATCGGCGGGTCGTTCCAGCGGGCGTTGCTCTGCGACATCCGGATCGCCGCCGAGGGTGCCCGGTTCATGCTCCCGGAGGTCGGCCACGGCGTCATCCCGGACACCGGTGGCGTGGCCGTGCTGCAGCAGATGGTCGGTCCAGGGCTCGTCGCCGACATGGTGCTGACCGGCCGTCGCCTGTCGGCCGATGAGGCGCTGGCGCACGGGATCGTGTCGCGGGTCGTCCCTGCGGACGAACTCGACTCGGTGGCCCGTGAGATGGCCGAGCGGATCGCGGCGTCGCCCGCAGTGACGGTGAAGCTGGCGCGCCGGGTGCTGTCGCACCTGTCGCGGCCCGACGTGCGGGCGTCGATGGAGGACGAGTTGATCTACCAGACGTTCCTGAATCGCAGCGACGACTTCGCCGAGATGAAGGTGGCCCGGGCCGAGGGCCGGGACCCGAACTACCGGGGGAGCTGATGAGCGCCGAGCGACCTGACCTGCCGGGCATCCCGGCCCCACCGCCGGTCGGCGAGACCGCGTTGCGTCCCGGCACGTTCGACGGCGTGTGCGTCGTCGTCACCGGCGGCGGCACCGGGCTCGGCAAGGCCATCGCCGCCGAGTTCGCCCGACTGGGCGCCTCCATCGTGATCGCCTCGCGCAAGGAGGAGCACCTCGACGCCGGCCGTCACGCCATCGAGGCCATCGGCGCGCCGGTCCTCGCGGTCAGCTGCGACATCCGTGACGCCGACAGCGTCGCGGCCATGTTCGACGCGGCCACCGAGCAGTTCGGCATGCCCGGCGTGCTCGTCAACAACGCGGCGGCCAACTTCCCGGTGCCCGCCGAGGACATGTCGCCGAACGCGTGGCGCACCGTCATCGACATCACACTCAACGGCACGTTCATCTGCGCACGCGAGTTCGGTCGCCGTCACCTCGAGGCCGGGACTCCCGGTTCGATCGTGAACATCGGGGCGACGTTCGCGTGGACCGGCGGGCCGGGGTTCGCGCACTCGTCGGCGGCCAAGGCCGGCGTGGTGAACCTCACCGAGACCCTTGCGGTCGAGTGGGGGCCCTACGGCATCCAGGTGAACTGTCTGGTCCCGGGCCTGATGCCGCACGAGGACATGACCGACGACATCCGCGGCAGCCTGGATCGCACCCACGACAAGGACGTCTGCCAGCCGGCGTTGCGTGTCGGACAGCGTCAGGAACTCGGGTGGGCGGCGACGTTCCTGGCGTCGCCGTACGGCCGGTTCATCAGCGGACACACCCTCGTCGTCGACGGTGCGAACTGGCAGCGCCGGTCGCTCACCAACCCGCCGGTGGTGACGGTGCGCGACCAGATGGGTCTGGGTCCGTTCGGGTCGTGACGGCGCTGTCGACACCGCGCACAGGCGCGTCCTCGGGACGCGCCCGATGATCCGTGACCAGCTCGACCGAGTCGGTGCGCGTGTGCCGCGCGTCGCGAACTCGCTGGTTCGTTGGAACCCGCGGGCCACACCGCCTCGCGTCGCGCACCACGGTCTGCAACGCAGTGGCACGAACGTGCTGCGCACTGCGCTCAGCGATCTGGGCGTGACGCCGCTCAACGCCTACGACCGGCCGCGGAACCATCCTCAGCACAAGCATTTCCGGTGGCAGGCCGACGCCTCGACGGTCGTGATGGATCCGGCGTTCCTGAACGACGTCGTCGCCGGCGACCTCGACGCCGTCGACCGCCTCGCCGGTTACCCGCCGGGAACCCGGCACGTGGTCGTCTACAAGCGGGCGACACCGTGGGCGCGCTCCATCATCAACTGGGGACTGCGCTGCGGGTGGTGGGCCGATCTCGATGCGGCGGTGGCGGCGCTGCCCGGCGCGCTCGGGGAGTACGACGCCTACAACGAGTTCTGGCAACGAATGGAACGCGATCGTCCCGGCGAGTGTCGACTGGTCGAACACCCATCGGTGGCGACGGAGGCGCAGGTCCTGCTCGGTGCGCTCGACGACCTCGGCGTCCCCGTCGACGCCCGACGACGCGAGCGCTTCACCGGGGTGCACCGGACGGTCGCCCAGTCGCCTGCAGACCGCACCGACGTCGTCGACGGCTCGGCCGCTCGAGCGATCGACGAGGCCGTGGCGTCGCGGACGTTCCTGTTCGACCGCGCCTGATCCGACGGCGGTCGCTGTCGTCGTTCAGGTGGGCGGCGGGTCGCTCACGTAGCCCGGGCGGATCCCGAACTGCGCGAGGTTGTTCGTCGACGGGTGCGCCTTGCCGGCCGGACCTGCGCCGACCGCCTCGAACAGGTTGCGGGTCACCGCCTGGATGGCGGCGGGAGGGTCGGCGGCCGACGGAGTGCGTCCGTTCGGATCGTCGATCAGGCGCTTGATCCACTCGAACGTGCCGACCGCGAACACGCCGGCGCCCGACGGGTGTGAGTACCAGGTGACATCGGCGAAGCTCTGCTTGCCGCGGCACACCACGGGCGAGTGGCAGAACACTTCGATGTTGTCGGGTGTCGGCTGCTCCGGGGTGACCCGGTCGTACTCGTTGGCCACCAGACCGGGCAGCACGTCACCGTCGCGCAGTCCCGATCCCTCGAAGAGCCAGTTGTCGGTGTTGACGACGACCATGTCGGCGTCGACCGGGTTCGACTCGTACAGGTTGCCGATCAGCGCGCTCTCGGGTTCGTTCACGGGAGCGGACCGCCAGCTGACCGTGGCCTCGGACGGGTTCGTCGCAGTGATCGGATCATCGGCCGCGGACCGGTAGTTCACCTCGTTGCGGAACGGTCCGACGGCGCTGTCCTCCAGTCGGATCTTCCGGAAGATCGCGTTCGCACCCATGAACACCAGGTTCACGCCGGCATCACGTGCGGCCTCGAGGCCGCGTCGCATCGGGGTCGAGTAGTACTCGTCGTGGCCGAGCGAGATGACGGCCCGGTGCTGCTTCGCCCGCTCAGGCGTGGCGTGCAGATCCACGTCGGTCCAGTACGAGATGTCGTAGCCGTTGCGTTCGGCGAACATCACCATCTCGAACTCGCGGCCGAAGAACTCGCCCGAGCCGTTGCGGTAGTAGGGCCGGTCGAAGGTGACGACGTCGGCACGGCCTCCGGCGCCGCTCGACGAATCGGCGTAGACGCTCTTGCCGCCCCACTCGTTGTACGCCTGCCACGTCGTGACCGAACTCTGGATCAGGATCGCGGCGTTGCTGGCGTCGTCGCGCACGACGAGCGGCACGAAGCTGGCCCCGCCGTCGGAGGACACGAGCTTCAGCAGGTACATCCCGGGCGGCCACGAACCGTTCGTGTCGACGGTCAGATTCGGCTGCCACGGGGCGCGCCACGTGCCGAGCGTCGAGTCGAGCACCGCGGCGTCCTGACGCTCACCCTTGACCGACGGCGACTCCCATACCAACCGGGCTCCGCCGCCGCCGTACCAACCCATTCGGTACGCCTGCAGCTTCCACTCGGGTGCCTCGGTCGACACCCGCAGGTCCACCGACCCGCCCTGGTTGACGCTGGTGGCGCTGGCGAAGCCGCGGATCCTCTCCCACGTGGCCGGATCATCGGGAATGGTCCAGTCGCCCGCCCCGGGCAGACGGTTATCGTCGCTCAGCCCCTGCGCCGGATTCGGCGACTTCGCCGTCGTCGCCGGACCGCTGTTCGACGGCAGGGTCAACTGCACCCTGTCGGGAGCGGCGGACTTGTCGGCGCACGCTG
>CAJBIS010000332.1 GCA_903953195.1 uncultured Actinomycetes bacterium | reverse complement strand
GGCGTAGTCGGAGGCCACGCTCTCCGAGGTGGCGCCATCGCGGATCTGTGCCGCGATGTCAGCCGACTGCTGTGACGCGAGCCCCTCCTGTGTGAGCTGGTTCGTCAACGACGTCGAGATCACGCCGAACACGATGGTCGTCATCACGATCACGCCCACGGCGGACCCCAGATTGGAGGCGGCACCACGGAACGCGGCGGCGCTGCCGTCCTCGCCGGGTGGCGCCGTGTCCATGATCGAATTGGTCAGTGGAATCCCGGCTCCGACGGACGCGATGCCGTAGACGGCCACGATCGCGACGGCGAGCGCGATCGGCGTGTCGACCTGGAGCAGACAGCTCAGCAGCAGGCTGATCGCCAGCAGCATCAGCGCGGCGAACCCGGCAGTGGTGATGCCGCGACGTTGGATGAGCCGACGCGCGAGGACCGCGCCGAGCACGCCGGCGAGCTGCGCGGGGATCATGACGACGGCGGTCTGCAGCACGCTCAGCCCGTACACGTACTGGAATCCCATGGTTGCGTAGAACCAGAGGTTCGCGAACGGGATGATGATCACGACGACCAGCAGGATCAGCATGCCGCCCTGCTTGAGCGCCGCGGTCGACAGTGTCGGCTGTGCCATGCGTCGGAACACCATGATGAGCGCCACGAGCGCGACGATCGTGATCCCGATCCGGACCAGCGTCGAGGTCGCCGTCCACCCGTCGGTGTGGATCGAGTTGATCGTCTGCACCGCGCTGGCGAGCACCAGACCGGCGAGCGCCGGTGTGACGAGCTCGCCGGCGTCCCGTTCATCGTGATCGGCGGGGAGCAGCGTGCGCGCCGACCACAACATGACGAGACCGCCGAGCGCCCACAGCACGGGGACCAGACGCCACGAGGTGTTGTCGACGATCGCTCCGGCGACGAGCGGACTGGTGGTGTAGACGAGCGGCGCCACGATCGCGAACGTCGCGAACGCCGAGGCCCGGGCCTCGGAATCGCTGACGCTCGCGCTGAGGAGACCGAGTGCGACGACCAGCAGCGCCGAGGCGCCGATGCTCTCGATGACGAGTCCGGCGACGGCGGCGGGGAACGCGGGGGCGAGCGCGACGGCGGCGCACCCGACGGTGAACAACACGGCGCCGACCGAGATGAGGCGGCGGGCGCCCCAACGGCCGCCGAGGACGCCGGCGAGGAAGATCACCAGCAGCGCCGCGATGCTCGGGAGCTGACGCAGCAGCGAACTCTGCGACTCGCTGGCGCCGAGGCCCTCGAGCATGGGGTCGAGCACGTAGTTGTAGGTCGCCGGGACCACCGTCGCCGCGCCCACGACCAGACAGATGCCGAGCAGCGTGCGTCGCTGGTGTGCGTCGAGCTTCCCGGACACCGTCGATGGAGCGCTCACCCGGGCACCCTAGCGACCGGTGTGATTCGGGGCGGCTGCCCTACGCTCCGCGTCGGACGTACGCCGACCGCTGGAGAGATGGCCATGACCGATCACGGAGTGAGCGGCGACCTGCTCGCTGAACTGACCGACCGCCGAGCGGCGCTCGCCGGTCGCTACCTGCGACCCGGGTCGGACCGACCGGAGCCCACGGCCCGCGGGGTGCACCACGTGGCGTTGTTGAGTTCCGACGTCGAGCGGACGACCCGGTTCTACGACGGTGTGCTCGGGTTCCCCCTCATCGAGATGTTCGAGAACCGCGACTACCGCGGGTCGACGCACTTCTTCTTCGACATCGGCCACGGCAACACGCTGGCGTTCTTCGATCTCCCCGGTGTGGACCTCGGCGACTACGCGGAGGTGCTCGGGGGACTGCACCATCTGGCGATCTCGATGGAGCCCGACCAGTGGGAGGCGGCCCGTGATCGACTCGATGAAGCCGGCGTGCCCTACGAGCACGTGTCCGGGACGTCGCTCTACTTCCTCGGCCCGGATGGCGAGCGGTTGGAACTGATCAGTGATCCGCTCCGCTGGATGTACGGGGCGCCGGTGGGCTGACGGGCCGGGCGTCTCGCCGCGACCGGGTGCGGGGCATCTCCGAGGAGTAATGTTACGAAATGGTGACAAACCCGGCTCGGCGGATCCGAGCAGGCGGTCGGGTCCGGTCGGTTGCAGGGGTGCTCACGGCACTCGTGGTGATCATGACGTCGCTCGTGGTGGTCGCCCCGGCAGGAGCGCACGCCGATCTCACGTCGACGGATCCGGCGAACGCGTCGACGGCGTCGACGCCGGTGGAGACGATCACCTTCACGTTCTCGAAGGCATCGGAAGCCGTTCCGGAACTCTTCACGATCACCGGACCCGACGGTCCGGTCGGGGTGAGTTCGGTCCGCGCCGAGTCCGACGACACCGTGGTGGTCGTCGAGCCGGAGCGAGCGCTCACCGGTGGCCGCTATCGCGTGGGGTGGGGGATCCGGGCCGGCGACACGCACCGGATGACGGGCGCCATCAGCTTCACCGTCGATGCGGCCGCCGACGCCCCGGCGTCGCCGACCGAACCCGCAGCCGCTCCGTCGACGACCGTGCCGGAGGCACCGGCGAACAGCGTGGTACCGCCGACGACGATCGCAGCGACCGAGATCGCGGCACCGCCCCTCGTCGACGCCGACCAGACATCGACGTTCGACGACGCAGCGGCCGTGGCCACGCCACTGGCCGACCGTGTCGCCACGCTGCTGCGCGGACTGCTCTACCTGTTGCTGCTCGTGACGATCGGTGGCGTCGTCTACCTGGCGGCGGTGCACCGCGGGACCCGACGAGAGAGCGAGGGGCTCGTGGCCATCGTCCGCGG
>CAJBIS010000331.1 GCA_903953195.1 uncultured Actinomycetes bacterium | reverse complement strand
TGACCGTCCGGGTCGGGCGTCGCCTCTGGCACGCACTCCGGTCGACACCGCACCGCGGGCGCGAGATTCGCCTGCAGGTCCGGGATCGCGTCGACGCCTCCATCGATCACCGCCACAGTGACATCGGACGACCCCGTCGTCCGTGCCCAGACCGAGGGCACTGCGGCCGCGGCCAGGCCCCACTGGTCGACCACGGCGGGATCGTTCGGGCGGACCTGACCCGAACCGCAGCCCACGGCGCCCAACAGTGCGAGGGCGACGGCACCGGCCGTGGCGCGCCTCAGCAGAGCCGGTCGTCGCAACCGTCGGGGATCGAACTCGTCCCACCCGCGTTGATCGTGAAGGTCCAGTTGCTCGACGTGGTCAGATCGCCCACACCTTGGTTGGTGGCGGCGATCGACAGGCCGGCGTCCTGGCTCGCGGCCGCGGCCTGCGCCAGGTACGCGTTGCTCTGCGTCTCCTGCCAGACCGTGCCGCCCTCGTTCTGGGAGTTCGTCTGCCATGCCGATGCCGTCCCCGCACTCAGCAGCCCGTTCGACGTCTGCTCGCTGGCGACGTAGGCCTGCGAGGTCGTCTGGCTCTGGCCCGATGACGACGCGTTCTCCGCGGCGGCGATGACGGTGAAGATCGACGCCTGCACGTCACAGTCCTCGAGTCCGAGCTCGAGCACGTCGACGATGCCCTGCACCGCCACGTTGACCGGGCTGAGCGCCCCGAGGATCAGTCGCACCACGTCGACGGCGGCGTTCTTGGTGATGTCCTCGGCGATCTGGTCCCACGGCGGTCCGCCGTACTGCGGGCTGTCGAAGATCGAGCCATCGGCCTCGATGCTGCTGCTCACGTAGTCACCGGCGTTGACCAGCGTCGTGGTGAGCGGAGCGAAGTTCGAGTCGCTGCTGTTGTCCATGCAGACCGTGGGAATGGTCTGGACGTTGACGGCGGGAACCGACGTGCCGATGGTCAGGTTCACCGTCTCACCGGCCTTGCGGACCTGGCTGTCGTGGTAGCTGCTCCGGGTGTTGAGCGAACCCTCGGGAGTGCCGTCACCGTCACCGTCGACACGCTGCTGGACGCTCACCTGCACCAACTGATCGCCGATGCCGGGCGCCGCCCGGGCGATCACGGCGAGTGCCTCGGCCGACAACGGGAGCACCACCTCGCGGTTCTCGCCGGTCTCGACGGGGACCGACTCGGTGAACACCGGCGCAGGTGGCACCTGCCGGGAGTCCAGATTCGGGAACACCGCGACCGTCGCCTGCACCTGGTCCTTCGGGCTGCCGGCCTGCGTGGTCACGTTGGCCACCACCGAGGTCACGTCCCCCTCGGTGCGATACGTCATGCGGGTGATCACGGGGTTCGGCGGGTGGACGGCCGCCGTGGACCTGGTGCCCGGCTGGTAGACCCCCGGTGCCGCGACGGTCGTCGTCGACGCGCTGCCCGTCGACGCGCCGCCCGTCGGCGCACTGTCGTCCGATGACGACGAGCACGCTCCGAGCGATGCTGACAGCAGACCGGCCGTGACCACGAGCGCTGCGAACCGCGCGCCGCTCGACATCCGACGTGAGTGCACCTGATGATCCTCCTGAGTCGATCTCGTCGTCACCGCCGGGTGTGGATCGACGGCGTCCCGGCGTCCTGATCGGCGAGAAGCGGACCGCCGTGAGGAAAACGGCCGAATCGGCGATCCGACTCGCGGGTTCTGTCGCACTCGTTGACACTTGTTTGACGACTGGGTAGACAGAGCCGATGCCGACCGTCGAAACGCATCAACGTGACATCACGCAGACACGCGTGGTCGAGGACACGCACCGAGAACTCGAGGACGGCCAGACCCGACTGCGTGTCGACGCGTTCGGCCTGACCACCAACAACGTCACGTACGCGGTGTTCGGCGACATGCTCGGCTACTGGCAGCTCTTCCCCAGCGACGACACCTCCGGGGACTGGGGTCGGGTGCCCGCCTGGGGGTTCGCCGAGGTGATCGAGAGCCGCTCCGACCTGCTCGCCGTCGGCGAGCGTCTCTACGGGATGCTGCCGTTGTCCGACGAGCTCGTCATCACGCCCGGGCGATCCGACGAACGCGGACTCACTGATGTCGCGGAGCACCGCGCCGGCGTGTTCGGGACCTACAACCGCTACGCCCGAACCGGTGCGGATCCGATCTGGCGGGCGGATCGTGAACAGCATCAGATGCTGCTGTACCCGCTGTTCGTCACCGGGTTCGTGATCGACGACTTCCTGAGCGACCAGGGCGACTTCGGCGCCGAGCAGATCGTGGTCTCGAGCGCGTCCAGCAAGACCGCACTCGGCGTCGCGCACGCAGCGCACAGTCGGGCCGCGACGGTCGTCGGCCTCACCTCCGAAGGCAACCTGGAGACCGTCCGGCAACTGGGCGTGTACGACCAGGTACTCACGTACGACGACGTGACCGAGCTGACCAGGGTGCCCTCGGTGTTCGTCGACATCGCCGGGAACTCGAACGTCGTGCACGCCGTCCACCACCATCTCGACGGCATGCTCCGCCATTCGATGGTCGTCGGCAACACCAACTGGAACCGCACGTCCGACCTGACCGACGAGCTACCCGACCCGAAGCCCGAGTTCTTCTTCGCACCGACGCAGATCGCGAAGCGCACCAAGGAGTGGGGCGCCGACGGCCTCAGCGAGCGCATGTCAGCGGGCTGGACGGCGTTCGCCGACTGGGCGGACGACTGGCTCGTCTTCGAACCTGTGGTGGGCGCCGACCAGCTGGTTCGCGCCTGGGACGACCTGGCCGCCGGCCGGGCCGACCCGCGGGTCGGCTTCATCGGCTCGCTGCGCGACACCCCGGCCGGATCGTGACCGAGTCGCGCCCGCTGACCGCCACCGACGGCCGGACCGCTCGACGGGATCGGGGTCGGACCCAGGTCCTCGACGCGGCCATCGAACTGTTCACCGAGGGCACGCTCGAACCCACCCCGGAACAGGTCGCAGTGCTCGCCGGCGTGTCCAGTCGGACCGTGTACCGGTACTTCGAGGACCGCGCCGCGCTGCTCCGGGCCTCGATCGACCGTCACTTCGAACGCATCGAACCGCTCGCCACGATTCCCCACCTGGGCGAGGGCACGCTCGACGAACGCATCGACACGCTGGTGCGAGCCCGGGTGCGTCTCGTCGACGCTGTGTCGGCCGCCCACCGAGCCGCTTCCGTCCGGGCGATGAGCGACCCGGTCATCGCCGAGCGGCTCGACTTCGTCCGAGCCGCGCTGCGCGAACAGACCGAGCTGCAGTTCAGCGCCGAACTCGACCCGCTGGGCCCCGACGTCCGCGCCGTACGCGCCACGGCGATCGACCTGCTCACCGGCATCGAGTCGATCGACGCGCTGCGCCGAAACCGCGGTCAGTCCGTGCGCGCGACTCGAGCCGTGCTCGCCGACTCGCTCGGCGCGCTCCTCCGACCATCCACCAACCCGGCGGTACCGCCGCCCACGCTCAAGGAGCACTGACATGGCCGACCGCAACGAGGCTCCGTACGGGGCCATCAACTGGGAACTCATCGGCAGCTGGCTCGAACTCGACCCCGCTGACGACGGACCGTTCTGGGCGCTGAACCTGATGAAGTACCACGAGGTGGCGCGGTACCGCGACGGCCGTGAGGGCGTGTCCGGCCGCCAGGCCGACGACGCCTACGCACCGTTCGAGTCACTCGCCGCGGTCGGCGCCGCGATCACCTTCGTCGGCGACGTCACCGAACAACCGCTCGGCTCGCCGACATGGGACCGGATCGCCATCGTCCGCTACCCGACCCGGGCTGCGTTCCTCGCCATGCAGGAGCGCAGCGACTTCAAGAAGTCCCACGAACACAAGGAAGCGGGGATGGAGTTCACCACCATCCTGTCGTGCGAACCCTCCGACGTCGTCGGTACCGACGGCGGCGACGGGCAACTCGTCATGGTCGTCGATCAGGGCGGCGACCCGGTGACCTCCGACGACGGTGTCGTCGCCACGCTCGACGCCGAGGGCATCATCATCGGTGACGAGCGCACCTACCGGCGGGCCACGTTCCTCCGGACCACCGAACCCGTCGACGCGCTGGTGACCCGCGCCGCCGCCGGCGGCGACGCATTCGTCGTCCTGCTCAACCCATTCATCGACCAGCTCGCCGCATCGATCACCGACGCGACGGACTGACATCAGCTCGACCCCGAAGGGAACCGACATGACCGCCAGCACTCCCGAACGACTGATCACCGACCACCGCGACACCCGGTACGGCGAGGTCATCGCCGTGTTCGCCCGGGACGGTGGATTCGCCGCCGAGGTGTACGGGACGCAGATGCTCAACGACTGTCCGGCCGAACTCTGGGACGCGCTCGACGCGACCACGATCGCCGAGGAGCTCGGCGCGCTCGCGGTCAAGCTCAACGGGCCGCGGCACTGGACGCTCGACGGATTCGGCACCAAGGTCGAGGTCGTCGAGCCGGTGCTCCGCGACTTCAACGGGCTCGGAACTCGACGGATCGCGGTCGTGGAGCTCGGTGAGACGCCCAGCGTCACCCCGTACACCGAGAACCACGTGAACCGCGGCGCCGTGTTCTTCTTCGACGCCGGCAAGCCGGTCTTCGAACTCGTCGACCCCGACGGCACGGCCTACGTGATGCAGGCGTACTGCATCAGCGTCGACCCGACGATCGACCTGGATTCCCTTCCCAACCTCGGCGACCGTCTCGCACTCCCCGAGGGGTGGACGTATCGCACCCGCGTGCTCGACTCAGAACTCGTGATCGACACCAGCGACCATCTCGCCACCGTGCTGCAGGACGAACTCGAGAACAGCTACACCCTGCCGTACTGAGACGAGTGAACGGATCCGACCGATTCGATCCGGCTGATCAGACCCAACTGCTCGGCACCGACTGGTCACTGACCTCAGCGCGGCCCACCTAGCGCAGTGCTGCGAGGTGCTGGTCCTGCATGCGCCCCAATGCCTCGTCCGCGGACTGCAGGGCGGCCAACTCGTCGTCAGCGATCTCGACGTCCACCGCCGGCGCCCATCCCGTCTGCATCAACACGACCGGGATCGCCATGGCGGCACGGAGCCCCCGCCAGTCGCCATCCACCCACACCTGTGCCGGGAGGGTGCGCCAGACGCCGTCGACGAAGGCCTCGATCAGGTCGGCGACCGCGTGGGCGGTGACCGCCTCGGTGGTCCGTCCCGACGTGAAGTTCGTGAAGTACGGCTTGACGGCGATCCGCAGGTCAGCGGGGAGCGACTGGACGAAGTCCCACGCCCCGGCGACGTCGTCGGCCCGAATACGGTCCATCAGCGCGCCACGGGCGCGGGCGACCTCGCCGGCGAGCTCGGCCAGGTCCCTGCCGGCCCGATCGCGCTCCACCACGGCACGCAGCACGTCGGCATCGACGCCACGGGCCCGGATCGCCGACCAGATCGGCACGATGTGGTCACCGTGCTCGCCCAGCACGAACGCAGCGACATCGCGTCGTGGGACACCCAGCTCGACAGCGAGTTCGCGTCGGAACCGAAGTGTGTCCGACCACGCCGCCGCGCCGAGCACGTGGTGGCGTGGCAGGTGCTCGGCGAAGATGCGCACTCCGAGCTCGACCGGATTCGACTGCACGATCACCAGCGGCGGGGACGGGCGCCGGCCGAGCTCGACGGCGTACTCGTGGAACAGCTCGGCGTTGTGGCGGGCCAGTTCGGCGCGGTCGACGGGCTCACCGGGATCGAGCGACACGGTGCGGCCCGCCAGCATCACCACCAGATCGGCATCGACCGAGGCCGGATCGACCGCCAGTTCCACCTTGGGCGACCAGTCGCCGAACGCGTCCTCCAGATCGGAGCGCAGGCCCCAGAGTTCGCGCTCGCTCAGACCTCCGCCGTGACCGACGAGCTGGAGCCGATCGGTCGTCGGCACGATCTGCCGTTGCAGGACCTGCGCGGCGAGTTGCCGGCCGCATGCGCCTGCAGCTCCGATGATGGCGACATCCATCTGCTCATCCTCGCAGCGATCGGGCCAACCGACCGCGCTTTCACGACGGCGGTCAGGAGGCTCCGCAGCTAGTTCAGGACCCTGGCGCCCGTCGTGCCGTCGATGCGCACGCGAGCGTCACCGTCCGAGATGTCGTAGGCGCTGCTGAACTCGCACGCCTCGCCCCACGGGCTCGAGTGCCGCGGGTGATCTCGGAGCGGTGTGGCCTGACCATCGACTGCGAACCCGCTGCGCGTGCCGAGGCGCAGATCGCCCTCGATCGGCGAGACGTAGTGGACGTCGATTGCGCCGCTGGCGCGCACCACCTCGGGCGTCGACGCCGTGATGGCCTCGACGAACGAGTCGAAGTCACCGTGGTCCGACGCGCCGCCCACCTCGCAGATCCACACGTTCGACGCACCGCCGGGCGCGACCAGGTCGTACGGCTGGGTCATGCCCTCGGACGCCGAGTCGGCGGGATTGATCGGACGCCACTCGGTCGGCCGCTCCGACCAGAGCGCCACGTACCCGTCGCCCTTGCGCCCCAGTGTCCAGCCGTCGATCTGTCGGACCTCGTCGAAACGGTCCTGGGGGAACCACGCCCGGGTGAACGGCAGGTACGAGAAGTACGGGCCGAGCAACGGGTCGGTCGGCGAGACGTACGACGGCCGGTAGATGTGGATCGCCGCCCGGTTGCGCTGCGCCGTCTTGGGCATCGACGCGGTGCCGACCCAGTAGCCGTCGCTCGGCGCCTCCTTCATCGGATGGATGGTGAAGACGGTCGTGTCGGGACCGAGCGTCGCCTGCCAGGCGTGCACCTGCTCCCCTGCGTCACCGAACCGGTGGTCGATGACGCTCGCCAGCATGGCCTCGGAACTGCGCCACGAGTACGTGTGCGCCTCGCCGAGCACTCCGGCCGCCGCGAATCCTGACAGTTCCCGCACCACGACCTGCGCGAGCCCGGGGCTCGCGTCGAGGAAGTCCTTCACCTTGGCGAACTTCTGGAACAGTTCCGTCTCGAACAGATTCCACTTCTTGGCGGCCTGCAGCGACACCGGCACCATCTGCCAGGCGGTGAGCGCCCCCGTCGACCACCAGAACGGCAGGTTCTTCGGATCCAAGTAGTCGTAGCCGAACGCCGCCTGCGGCGTGGGGGTCAGCGCCTCGTGCGGGTCGAGCGGCAGACCGTGGCGCTCGCGCACCACGGCGGTCTCCTGGCTGGCACCGGCCCGGCGCACCGCCTCGGGAACCCGGTAGGTCGTCTGCCCGATCAGGTAGAGCGGCCCGATGTCGTTGAGGTACAGGTAGTCGCGATCGGTGGTGTCGAACAGCAGCTTGCAGGTGTTGAACGACGACTCACCGCGGTAGCTCAGCTTGCCGCCCTTGTAGCCACGACCGTGGCTGGCACCGAACACGCACTGGAAGGTGTTCGTCGCCAGATCCAGCATCGCGGTGTCGGCGACACCGGCGGCGAGCGCAATGATCTCCGGGTCCTCGGCGAACTCGAGCAGCGTGAGGACCGGCGCGTACGAGTACTTGAGGTACGTGTTCGAGTGCCACTCGAAGAAGCCGAACCGAGTGCGCTCCTTCAACCAGTCGATGACGACCTGCCGGGTACGCGCCGCGTGCTCGGCGCCCGTGAGGCCCGTGAACGTGAACACGCGATCGGGCAGCGCGAGGCCACCCAGGTACTCGTCGACCGCGAACATCGCCCGGTGGTTCTCGGACCAGAACCACTTGTTGTCCACTGCCCCGGCCGGTAGCGGATCGTCGTAGCGGTAGCGGGCGCCGGCGATCTTGTTCTCGATCACCTCGATGATGTTCGACGGCAGCACGTCGCGGCCGAGGTACAGCACCCACTGGCAGTGCATGAGCTCGAAGTCGTCGGTGTCGCGGAACGGGTCACCGCCGACGACCGTCGGTGAGATCTGCGTGGGATCCCAGACGAACGACGGGTCACGTCGGGCCCGAATGAGGTGGGCGGCCACGCTGTTGATGTTGTCGCCGTTCAGTTGCTCGGTGCTGCGGATCAGGTACTCATCGGCCCGAGCCTGGAACCATGTCTCGTCGACGAGGCCGGCCGACCCCGGCGGCGGCAGCGGCATCGGCCCGCCGAGTGCCGGAACCGGGCACGGCGGCGTGCCGGGACCCGGCATGGGTGCACAGGCCGCGACCGCCACGGACGCCGCACCGGCTGCGCCTGCGATCAGAACCTGCCGACGTGTCGCTCGCACCAAGACCCCCCTGATCGTCGTGCAGATTCGCCCCGCACGACCTCCCAAGTGTGCCCCGCTTCACCCGAGGTGACAAGGAGCCGAATCACCCGGTCGAGCCAGTGACGGGTGCACGACCGCCACGGTGCTCAGCGACGCCGCGAACGGACGTCCACGCCCGGTCGACCGGCGAACGGATCGACCGCAGCCGCCGTGTCGGCACCGACCAGCACGGCGTCCGCCCACGCCACCACCAGCTCGAGGTGCAACGCCACGACCGGCCGCCACGGGTCACCGGCGCGCCCCGTCACGTCAGCCGCCATCCCGCCGACCAGATCGCTCACCAGCTCCGGCAGACCTTCGACCTCCGGGAGCAACTCGACGTACAGGCCGACATCGCTGCACGCCTGGTGCCCGGCCTCGGCGACCTCGACGAGATCGACCGACGGCGCGCCGAGCACCTCGAACGCCGGATGCGAATCCAGTGCCGGCGGAGTGGTCGCATCAGCGCCGGCGGCGACGAGCAGCACCGGGACCGCAGCGCGAGCCAGATCGTCGCGGCTCACCGAGCGCGTGAACGGCTGGAGGCCGACTGCGCCGCGAATCGCCGGCGCGTGCTCGATCGCCGAGACCACCGCGGTCCATCCGCCGTAGGAGTGACCGATGACGATGACGCGCCCGTGGTCGAGTTCGAGTGTCGGGGCGAGCCCATCGAAGCGACCCGAAGCCACCGCATCGAGCACGTGAGCGATGTCGTCGACACGTTGGGCCTCGTTGGTCGCGTCGTCGACCGCGGCCCCGGCGAACCAGTCCTCGAGCCGATCACCCGGATGATCCGCCGCCACCACCGCATAGCCGTGCGCCGCGAGTGCTTCACACAGCATCACGTACGACGTACGCGTACCGGTCCGTCCGTGCGAGAAAACGACGACCGGAAGCGGGCCCGCGACCGCGGTCGCCTCCTCGGTGGCCGATGCCGTGAACGACACGCCGGCGAACAGGTCGTACACGGCGGGCTCGGACGCCGCACCGGCCGCCGGGTACCAGACCTCGGCCGCCAGCCGGCGATCCGCCCGGGTGCCGTCGACGAGCACCAGCGACGCATGTCCGACGGCGCCGGGCAGTTCGACGAGTGGTTGGTCGACCGACACGGTGGGCACGCGGGCAACCTACTGCGGCGTCGGTCAGGCGGGCCTGGTGGGGCCGCCTGTCAGCGCGTGGTGAGCCGGTCGAGTCCCCCGTGGAGGAACTGCACTGCGACCGAGCCGGGATGCTCGGCGACGACGGCGGCGAGCGGTAGTAGACCTACCACGTGCAGGACCACGCCTCACCGTCCGGGACGAGTGACCTGATCGAGGGTGCGGTCGTCGAACCGATCACGAGAGCGGTGCTCGGCGCCCTCGACGTCGACGGTGGGATCACCGACACGCAGCTGAACGTCCTGCAGGCACTGGTGGACCATCTCTGGGTGCGCCCCGATCTGGACCTCCGATCACTCGAGCCGCTCCACCCCGGGTCCGCCGCGGCGGCGATCACCTCGCCCGAGCACCGCCGCCGGTTCATCTGGATGGTGTCGGCACTCGAGATGTGTCGGCGACCCATCTCCACCGCGCAGGTGGCACGGATCGGCGACTACGCCGCGGCGATGAGCGTGGACGACACGGTGCTCGACGTGACGCGGGCCTGGTTGGACGAGGGCGCCGCACGTGCCCAACAGGACATCCTGAGGTTCTTTCGGAGCTGGCACGGCACGCTGGCCGAGCAACGGCTGCGGGCGCGGAAGGCCCACTCGCGGGAGCAGGACGAGGAACTCCTCGATCTGTTCGACACCTTCGAGGCGCTCCCCGAGGGCACGCTCGGTCGGGAGTTCCTCGAGTTCCACGATCGCTACGGGTTCGAGCTGCCGGGGGCGCCACCGGAGGGCAACGTGCAGCGTGCCGTGTTCGTCGCGCACGACATGAACCACGTGATCGCCGACTACCCACCGACGCCGGCGGGCGAGATCTCGCTCGCCGCCATGAGTTTCGCGGCCGGACGATGCGAGCCCACGTGGGCCGGACTGCTGCTGAACCTCTCGTACCACGAGGGCCACGTGACCCTCCACGACGGTCCGGTGCCACCATCGACGACGCTCAGCGACCCGGCCGCACTGCAACTGTTCGGCGAGGCGCTGGACCGCGGTCGCGCCTGCACCGAGAACTTCACGAGCGCCGACCACCTGGCACTGGTCGCCCAGCCACTCGACGAGGTGCGGGCCCGGTTCGGCATCCGGCCTCGCAGCGACGCGTCGCGCTGAACTCGCGGCGTCAGTCGACCGATTCGATGATCGTCTGACCGTAGGACGCCGACAGGGCGATGAACTCGGCACGGGGCTGCGCACCATCCCAGGTGTCGTTCGCCTCGTGGAACGCCGCGAACATCGCGGACGCGTTGCCGGACGACGTCATCGTGATCATCTCGCCGCCATCGGGACCGAATCGGAACCAGTGGGTCGACCCGCCGGGCACGTGGATGAGTGTTCCGGGCCATGCCACCGCCTCGACACCGTCGACCCCGCACTCGACCGACCCCGACACGACCAGGAACGGGTCGGGCCGATCGGCTGCAGTGGTGATGAACGGGTCCGGCATGCGAAACACCCTCTCGATGTCGTCGGGCCACCCTAGCGACAGACCGCCACCGGGCGTCCCGAGATGTGGCCGACGCGCCCGTTCGCTGCTCAGGCCGGCGTCGCGGCGTCCGCAGCAGCGCGCATGCCCGCGAGGTCG
>CAJBIS010000330.1 GCA_903953195.1 uncultured Actinomycetes bacterium | reverse complement strand
TTCTGGATCTTCGGTCACCCCGAGGTGTACATCATGATCCTGCCGAGCTTCGGGATCGCCTCCGAGGTGATCCCGACGTTCTCCCGCAAGCCGATCTTCGGCTACCCGTTCATGGTGGGGTCCGGAATCGCCATCGGCTTCATGGGCTGGGGTGTGTGGGCGCACCACATGTTCGCCTCGGGCATGGGCCCGATCTCGGTCCTGGCGTTCTCGCTGGCCACGATGTTCATCGCGGTTCCGACGGGCGTGAAGATCCTCAACTGGATGGCCACCATGTACGGCGGCCGGCTCCGCTTCACCACGGCCATGTTGTTCTCGGTCGGCCTCGTCGCCATGTTCACCATCGGTGGCCTGTCGGGCGTGACCCACGCGTTCGCCCCGGCGGACACGCAGCAGACCGACACGTACTACATCGTCGCCCACTTCCACTACGTGCTGTTCGGCGGCGCCCTGCTCGGGCTCTTCTCGGGCATGTACTTCTGGTGGCCCAAGGTGTTCGGCTACTTCCTGAACGAGAAGCTCGGGAAGTGGCACTTCTGGCTGATGCTCGTCGGCTTCAACCTGACGTTCGGACCGATGCACGTGCTCGGCCTGCAGGGCATGATGCGCCGGACCTACACCTACACCGAGGGGCAGGGCTTCAACGGCTGGAACCTGGTCGCCACGCTCGGCGCCTACCTGCTCGCCGTGTCGATCCTGGTGTTCATCTTCAACGTCGTGCGCAGCTACCGGCAGCACCGGGCCAACCCGGTGAACCCGGGGCCGGACCCGTGGGACGCCCGCTCGCTCGAGTGGATGGTCCCGTCGCCGACGCCGGAGCACAACTTCGACGAGGTGCCGGTGGTCGAGGACTTCGACGAGTTCTGGCACCGCAAGTACGGCCACGACGAGCAGGGCCGTCCCGTCCGTATCGCCGCCACCGAGGACGTCGTCCAGAAGGGTGACGCCACGGGTGTGCACCTCCCGTCGCCGTCGTACTGGCCGCTCGTGCTCTCCGCGGGTCTGCCGCTCGTGGGGTACGGCCTGATCTTCAACCTGTGGTGGGCGCTGCCCGGCGCACTCCTGGTGATCGCCGGGATCTACGGCTGGGTGCTCGAGCCGTCGACCGACCCGAACGCCGGGCACGGTCACGACGACCACGACCACTCCGGTGACGACGACGATGCTGCGGCGCTCGATGCGCCGGAGTCGTCCGGGACCGATGACGCCGCCGGCTCCGACGCCGAGGGTTCGGCCGACGACGCCGGTGACCGCGAACCGGAACCGGCCATGGCGAGCGCGCCGTCCGCGTCCGCCGACGAGGACGGAGGCCTTCGATGACTGACGTGGCCCTCGAGCCCATCGAGGACGTCGAGTTCCCGGACGACGTGCATGCGACGTCGACCGGCATCTCGAATCCGAAGTTGGCGATGTGGACGTACCTCGCCTCGGACTGCCTGCTCTTCGGCGGTCTGATCTCGACGTACCTGCTCTACCGCAACCGCCCGGGCAACATCCCCGGACTGTCGGGCTCCCCGCTCCGGGCGTCGGAACTGTTCAACATCCCGTTCACCTCGATGACGAGCTTCGTCCTGCTGATGAGTTCGCTCACCATGGTGCTGGCGGTCAACTCCATGATCCGCGGCGACAAGGAGCGCACCCGGCTGTGGCTCGTGTCGACCGCCATCCTCGGCGCCATGTTCCTGGGCGGCCAGGTCTACGAGTTCACGGAGTTCGTCCGTGAGGGACTCGGCTTCACGAGCAACGTCTCGGCGTCGGCCTTCTACACCCTGACCGGATTCCACGGCGCGCACGTCGCCGTGGGCGTGATCATGCTGCTGTCGGCGGCGGTGTACTCGATGCGTCGCCAACTGAACGCGGAAGCCGTCGAAGTGCTCGGTCTGTACTGGCACTTCGTGGACATCGTCTGGGTCGTGATCTTCGCGATCGTGTACCTGATCCCCTGAGGAGTCTCTGGTGAGCACAACCATCGACGTCGACGACGACTCCCCGGCGCATCCGGGCGAGCACCACGATCACGGCCCGAGCGACGGAACGTACTTCAAGGTCTTCTGGGTCCTGGTCGCCATCACGGCGCTCGAGGTGTCGACCTACTTCTGGGACGTCTGGTTCGGTGAGAGTTCCTGGAACCTGGCCGTCCCGCTCCTCCTGATCCTGATGGTGGTGAAGTTCGTCCTCATCGCCTCGGTGTTCATGCACCTGCGTTTCGACAGCAAGTTGCTGACCCGGATCTTCTACTTCGGGCTCGGTCTCGCCTGCATCGTCTACGTGGCGGCGCTGTCGGTGATGAACATCTGGACCGACAACGGCAACCCGTGGTTCAACGATCCGCCGCCGGCGGTCACGCCGACGACGGTCGTCGAGGGCGGCGCGGGCGGCTGACGCCCTCGCTCAGTCCGCTCCGGATCACTCCCAGCGGAACCAGCGGATGGCTGCGGCCGGGGCGGCGACCGCCCAGAAGGCCAGCACGATCCACGCCTGCGCACCGACCGTTCGTCCCGCGATGAACGACCCGGTCATCACCTCGACGAGTGCGGCGGCGGGGAGCAGCCCGGCCACGGCGGCGACGGCGGACGGCAGTCGGTCGAGCGGCACGATCATGCCGCCGGTGAGCAGCAGCACCAGGTAGAGCCCGTTGGCCGCGGCGAGTGTGCCGAGTCCGGGGAGCGTTCCGGCCAGCAGCAGGCCGATGCCGGCGAACGCGAGGGTGCCGAGCGCCGCGCCGGCCAGCGCGGGGACCCACCCCGCCGTCGGCGGACGCCAGCCGATCAGCACGGCCACCGAGATGAGCACGACGAACTGCGACACCTCGGTCAGCACGACCAGCGCGGTCTTCGCCCCGACCAGTCGGCGCGTGCCCAGCGGCGACGCCCCGAGTCGCTTGAGCACGCCGTACTGACGCTCGAAGCCGGTCCCGATGCCCAGCGAGACCATCGCCGTCGACATGACCGCCAGCGCCAGCGTCGCTGGTGCGACGTAGTCGACCGCCTGCTCGACGTCGGCCACCTCGACGACGTCGACGAGCGAGAAGAACACCAGCACCAGCAGCGGGATCCCGAGGCTGACCAGGAGTTGTTCGCCCTGCCGGGACGCGAGCGCCACCTCGGTGCGGAGCTGTGAGGTGAAGGCGCTCACGCCGTGTCCCCGGAGGCGTTCGGCGCGGCGGTCGCGTCGGAGGTGAGGTCCCGGAACACGTCCTCGAGTCGTGCTGCGCCGGTGCGGAGGTCGTCGAGGCGCAGGCCACGTGTCGCCAGATGCGCGGCGACGGCCGCGATGGTGTCGGGCGTCGGCGCCGCGTCGACCCGGAAGGCCCCGGGGCCGGTCCGCAGGACCGCCGCGCCGAGTTCGGCACCGAGCGCGTCGGGGTCGAGCCGGTCGTCGCAGCGGAACGTGAACCGCTCGGTGTCGTCGCGACGGGTGAGCTCGGCGAGGGTGCCGTCGGCGACGACCCGGCCGTCGCGGATCACCACCAGGTGATCGGCGGTGCGTTCGGCCTCGTCGAGGTCGTGCGTGGTCAACAGGATGCACGCGCCGTCGGCGCGCAGCTCATCGAGGATGGCGCGCACGGCCTCCCGACCATCGAGATCCATCCCCGCGGTCGGCTCGTCGAGCAGCAGGACCTGCGGGCGCCCGATGAGCGCGAGTGCCAGCGACAGCCGCTGCTGCTCGCCGCCCGAGAGCCGTCGGAACGGCGTGCGGGAACGTTCGGTCAGTCGGGTCCGCTCGAGGAGCTCGTCGACGTCGAGGGGGTCGGAGAAGAATCCGGCGTACTGGCGGAGCAGTTCCCGGGGCCGGATGGCGGTCGGGATCCCGCCGGACTGCAACATGATCCCCACCTGAGACCGCAGCGTCCGGTGGTCGCGGATCGGGTCGAGGCCCAGCACCCGGGCAGAACCCGACGTCGCCGGTCGGTAGCCCTCGAGATGCTCGACCGTCGACGTCTTGCCGGCGCCGTTCGGTCCGAGCAGCACGGTGAGTGCGCCGCGGTCGGCGGTGAAGCTCACGCCCTGCACGGCGTGGGTGTCGCCGTAGCTGATGACCAGCTCGTCGACGGAGATCGCCACCGCAGGATCGCCCACCGTCGGAAGCTACCGCCGCTCGATCAGGCCGGGCACATCAGCCGGCTGTGCCGCGATCGCCGTGGCGCCCGCCATGCGGAGCTCGTCGGCCCCGCCGTAGCCCCACGCCGCTCCCACACATCGGAGGTGGTGGGCGGCCGCGCCCTCGACGTCGTAGACCCGATCGCCGATCAGCCAGCAGTCGTCCGGGTCGGGCCGTCCGAAGCCGTCGAGCGTGCGACCGAGCACCGCCGTCTTCGTCACCGCGCTGGTGTCCATGCTCGCGGCGCCGACCACCTCGAAGCGGTCGGCGATGCCGAAGTGGTCGAGCATGATCGCGGTCGGAACCTCGCCCTTCGAGGTGGCGGTGCCGAGTCGGTGGCCGGCATCGAGCAGTTGGTCGAGCAGGTCGACCACACCCTCGTAGAGCGCGGCCTCGTACACCCCGTCACTCAGGTAGCGCTCACGGTAGATGCGCACGCCGTCGTCGAGCCGGTGCTCGGGGACGCCGAGTTCGCCCAACATGAACTGCAGCGGCGGACCGACGTTGCCGAGCAGCGTGTCGCGGGCGGGGACCGTCAGCTCGAGTCGTCGAAACGTGTGCTCGAGGCAGGCGACGATGCCGGGTTCGGAGTCCCACACGGTGCCGTCGAGGTCGAAGATCACGATCACGTCACCACCCTGTCACGCCTCCGCCCCGTCACGGCGCCGTGTGCGCGTGTGTGTGGGGGGATGGCGGTGAACCACCTTCTCGGCCGCAGGTCCCGCCCGCTACCGTGCCGACATGCTCGATCTCCGTCTGATCCGCAACGAACCCGATCTGGTCCGGGCCGGGCTGGCACGCCGCGGCGAGGACACCTCGGTGCTCGACGAGGTGATCGCGCTCGACGCCGAGCACCGCTCCCTGACCGCACGCCGCGACGGTCTCCGTGCCGAGATCCGCACGATCTCCAATCAGGTGGGCGCACTGCACCGGGAGCAGCGGGCGGACGAGGCCGGTGCGTTGCAGGAGGCGAGCCGGGCGCTCGGCGCCGAGGAGAAGGAGCTCGACGCCCTCAGCGACGCCCTCCAGGACGAGATCACCCAGCGCCTGCTGCGGTTGCCGAACCTGCCGGCCGCCGAGTGTCCCGACGGCGACGGCGAGGCCGACAACGTGGTGGTTCGTGTCGAGGGGCCGGCGCCCGACTCCTACCAGCCGTACCAGCGTGTCCCGCACTGGGAGATCGCCGAGCAGCTCGGCATCCTGGACGTCGAGCGGGCCGTGAAGCTCTCGGGGTCGATGTTCGTCATGTACCGGGGTGCGGGCGCCCGGCTGGTGCGGGCGCTCTGCCAGCTGGCGATCGACCGGAACGTCGACCTCTACGAGGAGATCCGACCGCCCACACTCGTGCGCACCGACACGATGGTCTCCACCGGTCATCTGCCGAAGTTCGTCGACGAGGCGTACCACATGGAGCGGGACGACCTCTGGGCGATCCCGACCGCCGAGGTCCCGCTCACGTCGCTCGGCCGGGACGAGATCGCCGCCGCGCCCGACCTGCCGCGGCGCTTCGTCGCGCACACCAGTTGTTTCCGCCGCGAAGCCGGTTCGGCGGGCAAGGACACCCGCGGGCTGCTGCGGGTGCACGAGTTCGACAAGGTCGAGATCCTGGCGTACTGCACGCCCGACCAAGCGGCCGACCTGCACGCCGAGATCCTGCACCGGGCCGAGAGCATCATCGCCGAGCTGGGGTTCACCTACCGTCTGCTCGACCTGTGCACCGGTGACATCGGCAACTCCGCGGCCCGCACCTTCGACATCGAGGTGTACGCCCCGGGAGCGGACCAGTGGCTCGAGGTGTCGTCGGTGTCGTGGTTCAGTGACTACCAGGCCCGCCGGGCGAACCTGCGGTACCGGCCTGAGGACGGCACGGGCACCGCAGTGCTGCACACGCTCAACGGCTCGGCGCTGGCCGTCCCGCGCGTGTGGGCGGCGCTGGTCGAGGTCTACCGGCAGCCCGACGGGACCGTCGCGGTGCCGGAGCTGCTGCAGCCGTACTTCCGTGGTCAGACCACCATCGGTTGAGCCGGAGCTGACCGCTCAACGGGCGACGGCCAGCCCGAGGCACGCCGCGCCCACGGCACCTACGACGGTGAGGGCGCCGTAGGCGCCGGCCCGGCCGAGCCGGCGCGTTCCGAGATCGTCCGCGAGCTCGTTCGCGAACGTCGAGAACGTGGTGAACGCGCCGAGCGCGCCGACGGTCGCGATCGTGGCGAACGAGCCGTCGAGACGAACGCTCGCGACTGCGGCGAGGAACGACCCGACGACGTTGGTGACGAGCGTCCCGACCGGGAAGGACGGCCGATTGAGCGTTGCGGCGAGCCCGACCCGCAGCCAGGCGCCCAGGACCGCGGCGGCGGCGAACGTGGCGATCACCGCGGCGCTCATGCGGCGACCTCGCGGATCGTGAGCCGCCAGGCGAGCGTCGCCGCCCCGATGCCGAGGACCAGACTTGCCGCCGTCCAGACCAGCGCCGGTCCCCAGTCGCCGGCGAGCACGAGGTCGGCGAGGCGCACCGCCAGCGCCGACCAGGTGCTGAGTGCGCCGCAGACACCGGCGCCCACGAGCTCCTCGACGTCGCGGCGCCGGACGCTGCCGTTGGCGACGGCGGCCCGGAGCCAGCCGAGCACACCCGCGGCGACGGTGTTGACCACGAGAATCGCCGGCTCGACCGCGAGCCCGGTGGTCCGGACCATCGCCCACCGCAGCACACTTCCGACGATCGCACCGATCGCCACGGCGGTGAGGCGTCGGGCGGACACGTGATGACTCTACGGGCGGCGGGGCGATGGGCCCGCGTCGCACGTACTGTGGGGGTGTGGGCCTGGAACATCGTCTGGACTACGACTGGGGCGAGCTGATCGAGGCCGACGCGGGCACCGACCCGGTGGCGCTCCTCGAGCGCTGGCTCGCCGACGCCGAGGCCAACGACGTCCCCGAGTTCAACGCCATGGCGGTGTCGACCGTCGACGACACCGGTCGACCGAGGTCTCGGAACGTCCTGCTCCGCGGTGTCGACGCCGACGGCTCGCTGTCGTTCTTCACCAACCGCCACAGCGTGAAGGGCCGTGACCTGGAACGTCATCACGACGTGTGCGTGCTGTTCAGCTGGCTCGGGATCCACCGGCAGGTCCGGATCCAGGGTGTGGCCCGGCCGCTGGGCGATGCCGCTGATGACGCCTACTTCGCCTCGCGCCCGCGTGAGTCGCAGATCGGCGCGTGGGCCAGCGAGCAGTCGACCGTGATCGATGGTCGCGAGGCCCTGCTGGCGCGCGTGGAGGAGTTCACCGAACGGTTCGCCGGCGCCGACGTGCCGCGGCCGCCGCACTGGGGTGGCTACGCGGTGCAACCCGTCGAGTTCGAGTTCTGGCAGGGGCGGCCGAGTCGGCTCCACGACCGGTTGCGGTTCACGTCCGACGGCTCCGAGTGGTGTGTCGAACGCCTGTCGCCCTGAGCGACGGGGCCCGGATGACGCCGAGGCCGAACCCTCAGATCGTGAGCGCGCGGGTCGTGCCGTCGCTCGCGATGACGGTGGAGCGGTGCGGGATGATGCGCTCGTCGTCGTCGGGCAGGTGGATGTGCACGCCCGTGCAGACCGCGACGGTGAGGTCCTCGCCGCCGCTCGGTTCGAGACGGTCGATGATGTCGAAGATGGCGTCGTCGATCGCCGCGGCGACCGACGTGCTGAGCGTGGCGATGTCCGGGACCGCATCCGGGTGGCGTTCGTGCACGGTGTCCCACAGTCGACAGATCTCGTGGTCGTCGAACGGGCACGAGGCGCCGCCGTCGGGCTCGGTCAACGAGGCTCGGGTGGCGATGAGGGCGCCGCACGTGGACGAAGGCGTCCGCTGCCCGACACGAAGGCTCTGACCGAACGTGCCGGACGGGTCGATGCCGAGGTGCGACATCCCGAACACCAGGAACGTGCCGCCGGAGCGGTTGCTGGGTACGTGGCTGAGTGCGGTCGCCCAGCCGGTCGGTCCGACCGCCGGCAGTCCGCCGAGGCCACCGAGTACGAACGGATGTCCCCACCGTGCGGTCACACCGGTGGGCAGCGGTGCCACGAGTTCGTCGCGGCAGGCCGAGATGGCGACGAGGGTGTCCTCGATCTCGTGTCCTTCGGCGGTCATCGCAGCGAGCACGTCGTCGAGGTAGGTGCCGAGCGGGCGGGCGTCACGCAGGAACGTGTCGACGTCCATGGTCGGCGTGTCGATGGCACCCGGCATGCCGCCATCCTAGACACGGGCCCTCATAAACAGGAAATATGTTTCAGGTGATTCCGGTCCCGTCCGAGACCGGCTCGTCGTCGCGAGGACCGGATCCGCGGAACGCCAGCGACAGTCCGATCGCGACGCCGAGCAGCACCGCGCTCCCGAACGCCAGCCAGCCGGCGCCGACCGACTCGATCCACGACTGGATGGCGCTCTGGACGTCCCGGGTGGCGGCGACCAGCCCCGACGTCGACCCGCCACCGAGCTCCCGGGTCTCGACCCAGGCGTAGTAGATGACGAACACCCCGGCGAGCACCAGGAGCACGGCCGAGATCCGCTGCATGTGCGGCAGGAGGCGGCGGAACGTCCGGAGGACACCGGTGCGGGCGAGCGCGACGCCGACGGTCAGGACGGCGAGCGTCGCGCCCATGCCGAGCGCGTACGCGACGAAGGTCGCGATGCTCGCCAGCGCGTCGCCGTCGTCGAGCGTCGTGGAGACGATCGAGATGAACACGCCGATCGTGCAGCTGAGTGAGGCGATCGCGTACGAGATCCCGTAGAGGAACATCGAGGAGAACTCTCGTCCACTGTTGGAGAGCTGCAGCTTCGGCAACCGGACCGTGGGTTCGAAGCCGATGAACATGGCGATGCCCAACACGATGAGTGCCAGGCCGATGACCATGGTGACGTAGGGGAGTCGGGACGCGACCACGCCGGACACCGTCGACCACAGCACGCCCATGATGGCGAACACCGACACGAAGCCGAGCGTGACGGCCGCCGACACCCGCACGGCGCGCAGCACCGAGGCGCTGGTGCCGGTGGCGGGGTCCGCGACGCCGTCCTCGCCCTCCTCGAGGCCGAGGAAGTACGTCAGGTACGCCGGCAGCAGCGCGAACCCGCACGGGTTGATCGTGGCGATCATCCCGGCCGTGAACGCCAGTGCGAGACGGGCCGTGTTCATCGGCCCGCAGGACCTGTGCCGCTCACGGGACGGAGATCCCGTTGTCGGTGAGGAGCGCCGCGAGGCCGGCGGCGTCGAGCGCGCCCGAGTGGGTGGCGAGCACCGTTCCGTCGGCGCCGATCAGCACCGTGCGGGGCAGGCTCGTTCCGCCGTACGTCGCGAACAGCTGCCCGTTCGGATCGGCGGCGTTGCGGTAGGTGACGCCCGTGCGTCGCAGCAGGTCGGCGGCGCCCGCTTCGGTGTCGGTGACGTCGACGCCGACGACGCGCACGCGCCCGTCGGCCCGGGTCGCCAACGCCTGGAACTCGGGCATCTCGGCGACACACGGCGCACACGTCGACGACCAGAAGTTGAGCAGCAGTGGCGTGCCCCCGAGTTCCGACACCTGCTCGGTCCCGCCGTCGAGGTAGTCGAGCCGCACGTCGGGAGCCGGCTGCCCGACCGTGGCGACCGGCGTTCCGGGTGGCACCGCCGGGCCGACGTCGACGTTGGCGAGTGCGTCCTCGACCGAGACGCGCTGCGCATCGTTCGACCGGCCGATCACGGTGAGGGCGAGGAAGCTGAACGACAGGGCGACGACGAGTGCGATGACCGTCGCCACGGCGATCGTGGAGAACGGGAGCCGGGATCGCTCCGGCGGTGCGGTCGCCGGTTCGGGCCCGTCGTCGGATCCGGTGGTTGGCGTGGGCGTGTCCATGGGCGAAGGGGGCGGGAGCCGCACTCCACGCTACGGCACCCGCCCCAACGGGTCAGGTCGACAGGCGGCCGCCCGTCGCTCAGTTGGATGAGTCGACCAGCGTGCCCCGGGCGACGATGGACCGGTAGGCCTCGGGGACCTCGATCTCGGGGAAGCTGTCGCCGGGCCGGGGCTGCCGTGGCGGCCGACCACGGCGCCGCTTCTGCAGCACGATCCGGCCGGCGACGAACAGGTGCCCGCCCCACACCCCGCACGGCTCGTGGTTGGCCACGGCGGCGTCGAGACAGTCGCGGCGCACGGGGCAGGACAGGCACACGCGTTTCGCGGCCGAGATGTCGTCGACGTCGTCGGAGTAGAAGTCCGCGGTCGGCTGGTCGCGGCACGCGGCCAGGTCCTCCCAGCCTCGGCGTGGACCGGACTCGGCCACGTCGGTGGCGGTGACGACGCCATCGGGCTCGGCGCCCGGGGATCCGGGGATCCTGACGAGGTCGGTGGTGATCTCGGCGGTGATGTCGGTGGTGCTGGTGCTCATGGTGCTGGCGTTCATGGTGCTGGTCTCTCGTGCGCCGTGGCATGGGATCCACGGTGGGGTGGTCGATCGGGCAGTGGGTGGGGGCGTCTGAAAAGCAGAGAAGCCGCCGGGACGTTGTCCCGACGGCTCTGGAGTGCACTCACGCTCTGAAGGGTCTCAGCGCGGTGGTCCTCCCCGTCGGGTGGTCGGATACGTCCAGAAAAAGGCGTTGGCCGACAGCGAGTGGTGATGCAGACGGCTGGATGCGGACGTCGA
>CAJBIS010000329.1 GCA_903953195.1 uncultured Actinomycetes bacterium | reverse complement strand
GGGCCTGGCATCGTTCCTGGTCGGGCACCTGTGCTACATCGTGGCGCTCGCCAATCTGGGGCCGACCCTCCCGGCGCTGATCGTGGGGGTCGTCGCCGTCGCCGTCGGCGTCGCGTTCGTCGGCCGGATCGTGGTCAACGGCGCGGCAGCCACCGACGCCCGGCTCCGGCTGCCCGTCACCGCCTACATCACGGCGATCTCGGTGATGGTGGCCGTGTCGATCGGCACGTTGATCCCGTTCGCGATCGCGGGCGCGCTGTTGTTCTACCTGTCGGATGCGTGCATCGGCTGGAGCCGGTTCGTGAAGGACTTCCCGCAGAGTCGCATGGCGATCATCACCACGTACCACCTGGGGCAGATCGGGCTCGTGCTCGCGCTGCTCGGCGCGGGGTGAGCGCAGCATGTCGTTGACGGCCGACGAGGTGCGCGCCGGGGCCGCCGGACTGCTCGACGACACGGTCGCGCTCCGCCGTCGGATCCACGAGCACCCGGAACTCGGCCTGGACCTGCCCCGCACGCAGGCCGCGGTGCTCGAGGAACTCGACGGCCTCGGCCTCGAGGTGCGCACCGGGGAGGCGCTGTCGTCGATCGTCGCCGACCTCGACGCCGGCGACGGACCGACCGTCCTGCTGCGTGGCGACATGGACGCCCTGCCCATGTCGGAGGACACCGGACTCGACTTCGCGAGCACCGAACCGGGCCGGATGCACGCCTGCGGTCACGACGCCCACACCGCCATGCTCGTCGGCGCGGCCCGGCTGCTGACATCGCAGCGTGACGCGCTGCGCGGTCGGGTGCGGTTCATGTTCCAGCCCGGCGAGGAGGGCCCGGGCGGCGCGCCCCACATGATCTCCGAGGGCGTGCTCGACGGTGTCGATGCGGCGTTCGCGCTGCACGTGGCCCCGAATGCGCCGTCGGGCATCGTGGTCCAGCGATCCGGTCCGGTCATGGCGTCATCGGACATCTTCGAGATCGTCGTCACCGGCCGCGGCGGTCACGCCTCGACGCCGCACTGGGCGGTCGACCCGGTCCCGGTGGCGTGCGAGATCGTGCTGGCGCTGCAGTCGATGGTGACCCGATCGGTGAACGTGTTCGATCCGACCGTCGTGACCGTCGGCCGGGTGCGGGCCGGAACGACCGACAACGTGATCCCCGAGTCCGCCGAGCTCGTGGGCACGGTGCGCGCCGTGAGCGAGGCGACGCGGCATCTGGTCTGGGAACGCATCGCGACCGTGGCCGATGGCATCGCCGCCGCGCACGGTTGCACCGCGACGGTCCGGATCGACGAGGGGTACCCGGTGACCGCGAACGACGCCGGCTTCACCGAACTCGCCGCCGGCGCGGCCCGCACGGTCGTGGGTGGCTCCCGGGTGATCGAGCTGCCGACGCCGGTGATGGGCGCCGAGGACTTCTCGTACGTCCTGCAGCGTGTGCCCGGCGCCATGTTCTTCCTGGGGGTGTGCCCGCCCGAACATCCGGATCCCCTCTCGGCCCCCGCGTGTCACTCGAATCGCATGGTGCTCCACGAGGACGCCCTCGCCGTCGGGATCTCGGTGCACGCCGCCGTGGCTGCGGCCGCACTCGAGCAGTTGCCCGGGCGCTGAGTCGTCCCGGTCGCCGGGTCGGTGCCGACCGCCGAACGACCGGTCAGCTGACGCGGCGGAGCCGCTCGGCGGCCCGCACGTTCACCCACATCCGTTCGAGATGCTGGTCGACGCCCGGACTCGGATCATCGGGCCGGTGCGCGGTGATGAACGCCTCGACGGTCTCGGCGAGCGCGACGTCGTCGAACGAGCGGATGCCCTCGAGCAGTCGGGTCATTCCGTTGGTCGCGATCGATGCGGTCAGCTCGGACCACCGGTCGGTCACGAACGACCACGCCCGTGGGCCGTGGTGCACGTTCGTCAGCGCCCGCCGCAGCAGGTAGGGCTGGTTCTGCGGTCGGACATCGGACAGCGCGAGCTCGAGGGTGCGTTCGAGGTCGGCGAGGTCGGGCGTGTCGGCGAGCGCGTGCAGGTAGCGGAGTTCGTCCTGCGGGTTGGCCGCAGATCGCCACCGCTGCTCGATGGTTGCGTGCTCGTCGTGCGTTGCCGTGCGTGCGACCACGTCGGTGGCCGCCGAGCGGAGCGACGCGTCGCCCACGCCGTCATGGAACAGCTGCCGCGCTGCGGCCTGCACCTCGGCGTCGTCGCCGACCGATCCCGCGAGCGCGAAGCAGACGCTCCGGATGCTGCGGACGCGTTCGTCGGTCGGTTCGCCGTGGCGGGCCACCTCGTCGCTGATCACGCGCAGACGTTCGGTGGCGACCGAACGGGCCGTGGCGCGCGCCGCTGCGGCGATGTCGGGCCCTGCGAGTCGGTCCACGTCGCCGAGGACGCCGGCGATGCGGCGCCACACCGCCGGGTTCGTCTCGCCGGGGCTCAGTCGTTCGATCAGGGTGATGGCGTCGGACGGGTCGGTCCGTCCGGCCAGGACCTCGGCCCAGAGGTCGTCGAGGAGCATGAAGCGCTCGAGCGGCGGTCGCCCGGCGTCCACGAGCGCCAGTGCGCCGTCGACCGGGAGGCGCGTCCGGAAGAACCCGTCGCCCCCGGTGTTGGGCTGGATCCAGTCCGGTGGCCCGCCGAGGTCGAGGTCGGCCCGTTCGCCGAGCACCAGTCGGTGCGTCCGGTCGACCCCGGAGCGGCTGGTGGTGACGACCATCGGGATCGGCCACATCTCGTCGCTGTCGGATCCGGCGTCGTCGAACCGGAACCGGCGCTGGTGCAGCGTCACGCCGGTGTCGGTGAACTCGACGGTGACCTCGGGGTGTCCGCCCCGGAAGATCCACGCGTCCATGATGCTGCGCACCGGTTCGCCCGCCGTCGCCTCGATGGCGTCCCACAGGTCGCCCGTGTCGGTGTTCGAGAACTCGTGGCGGCGCAGGTACTCGGCGATGCCGGCCCGGAAGCGTTCCGGCTGCAGGTACTGCTCGAGCATCCGGACGATCGACGCGCCCTTCTCGTAGGTGAGCACGTCGAACATGCCCTCGGCGTCCGCGGCGGTCACCACCGGGTACTCGATCGGACGCGTGGCCTGCAGCGAGTCGGTGTCGAACGCCGCCGAGCGGAGCAGGCCGAACCCCGTCCAGCAGTCCCAGTCGGGCTGGAAGGCGTCGCTCGCCGTGACCTCCATGAACGTGGCGAACGCCTCGTTCAGCCACAGTCCGTTCCACCAGCGCATGGTGACCAGATCGCCGAACCACATGTGCGCGAGCTCGTGGTTGATGACGTCGGCGACCCGCTGCAGTTCGGCCTGGGTGCTGTCGTCGGCGTCGATCAACAGGAGCACCTCGCGGAAGGTGATGCACCCCAGGTTCTCCATCGCCCCGAAGGCGAAGTCGGGGACGGCCACCAGGTCGACCTTGTCGCCCGGATAGGGGCAGTCGTAGTACTGCTCGAAGAAGCGGAGCGCCGCCTCGGCGACATCGAGCGCGAACCCGCTCAGGTGGCCGACGCCGGGCCGGTGGACGACGCGCAGCGGAATCGGTCCGTTCCGCCCGTCGACCACACGGGTCTCGCTCGCCTCGAGCGGTCCCACGACGAGGGCCACCAGGTAGGTCGACATGGGGATCGTGGACGCGAAGCGGGTGCGGGCCCGGCCGTCGCCGGACTCGACTCGCTCGACCTCGTGCGTGTTGGCCAGCACCATCGCGTCGGCGGGTGCTCCGACGGTGAGGTCGAAGGTGGCCTTGAACGCCGGCTCGTCGAAGCACGGGAATGCCCGGCGGGCGTGCGTCGACTCGAACTGCGTGACCGCGAGGGCGTGCTCGTGCGGTGTGCCGTCGGCATCGTCCACCGTGAAGGTCGAGCGGTAGAGGCCGACCAGTCGGTCGCCGAGCGAACCGGTGAATCCGAACTCGAGCGTGGCGGCGCCCGGACCGAGGGCGCGCTCCGTCCGGACGTGCAACTGCTCGATGCCCGCATCCATCGTGCAGGTCGCCGGGATGGCGCCATCGGCCGCCGACACGACGACCTCGGTGATCTCGAGGTCGACGGCGTGCAACCGCACCAGGTCGGTGGCGGTGTCGACGTCGATGTGGATCGTGACTCGCCCGCTGAATCGGGCGGCGTCGAGGTCGATGTCGAGCAGCACGTCGTAGTGGCTCGGTCGGATGCCGTCGTCGAGTCGGTGTTCGGTGTCGTGGGCCACTGGATCCTGCTTCGTCGCTGGGAGGGGTTGAAGAGGGCGGGTTGAACGGGAGGGTTGGAGCGGGACGGGTGATCTGATGGTAGCGACGACCGGCGACAGCACGATCCGTTACCCTCCGGACGTGCCTGACTGCTTCGACCTCTCCATCGCCGACGGTGTCGCCCACCTGCGGATGAACCGACCCGACGAGCTGAACACCATGGTGCCGGCGTTCTGGTCGGAGCTCCCCGAGATCGTGCGCGATCTCGACGCCCGGGCCGCCGCCCGGGTGCTGGTGATCTCGTCCACGGGTCGGCACTTCTGCGCCGGCATGGACCTGTCGGTGTTCACCGGTGGATCCGGGCTGGCTGCCAACGGTGGCGTGTCCGAGACCGGTCGCCAGCGGGCGCACCTGTGGATGATGGTGCAGCATCTCCAGGAGTCGTTCTCGGCGCTCGAGAACTCCCGCATGCCGGTGCTCGCCGCCATCCAGGGGGGTTGCATCGGCGGCGCCGTCGACATGGTCACCGCTGCCGACTCCCGTTACTGCACCGAGGATGCGTTCTTCTGCGTGCAGGAGATCAACATCGGCATGACCGCGGATGTCGGCACGTTGCAGCGTCTGCCGAAGCTCATCCCGGAGGGCGTCGCCCGCGAGCTCGCCTACACCGGCGACCGCATGCCCGCCCAGCGGGCACTCGAGGTCGGACTCGTCAACCAGGTGTTCCCGGACCACGACGCGTTGGTCGATGGCGTGCTCGAGATCGCGGCGCGGATCGCCCGACACTCGCCGCTCGCCATCTGGGGAACCAAGGAGATGATCAACTACGCACGCGACCACTCGGTCGCGGACTCGCTGCGTGCCATGGCCGGGTGGCAGTCCGGGATGTTCCAGCCGGCCGACATGCTCGAGGAGTTCTCGGCGAAGTCCGAGCAGCGCGATCCGGTCTTCGAGGACCTACCCACCCGCCCCGACGGCATCTGACGGCGTCGCCGATCCATCGTCCCGGCACGCGTCTCGGTGCACCTGCATCCCGCTGACGCGGCCCGATGCACCGAGACGCGCTCAGGGAGCTGCGGTCCGGGTCAGATCTGGGTGCGGCCGCGCTCGGTGACGGCGCGACGCCGGGCCTCGAAGTCGTCCCCGGATCGCTGTGCCAGCCACTCGGCGCTGCGGCGGAGCTCGAGCTCGAACGCCTCGGCGGTCGTGAGCAGTGACCCGTCGTCGTAGGTCCGCATCAGCTGCTCGACCGCGGCGGGGTCGTTGCCGGCGATGTCGTCGGCCAGACCGCGACAGAACGGCAGCAGTTCGTCGTGGTCGACGACGTGGTTGACGAGTCCCCAGTCGAGCGCGGTGCTGGCGTCGAGGAAGTTCCCGGTGGACGACAGCTCCTTGGCCCGTCGCAGCCCGACCGCCTCGGGGAGGAGCACGCTCAGGCCCCAGCCGGGCATGATGCCGACGCGGGCGTGGGTGTCGGCGAAGCGGGCCCGTTCGGAGGCGACGAGGAAATCGCATGCCAGTGCCAGCTCGAAGCCCCCGGTCACGGCCACGCCGTTGACGGCGCCGATCACGGGGGTGCGCATCGTCGGGAAGGGCCGGCGGAGGTCGCTGCCGGCGCCGAAGCCGCCGCCGAGCGCGTCGGGCCGGGTCGACAACTCCTTCAGGTCGAGGCCGGCGCAGAACGCCGGGTCGGCACCGGTGAGCACGATGGCGCGGACGGTGTCGTCGGCATCGAGTTCGGACATGGTGGCGAACAGGGACTGTCGCAGCTCGGCGTTCAGTGCGTTGCGCGCCTCGGGTCGGTGCAGGGTGACGACGGCGTGACCCTCGGCCCGATCGACGAGCACCACCTCGGTCGGCCCGCCCATGTCAGGCCGCGTCCTTGTCGAGCGGCGGGAGGAACTCGAAGCGCAGGTCGCCGAGGCGCACCAGCGTCGAGGTGATCCACCCGCCCATCGCCGAGAAGTGGTCGTCGAGCGTGGAGCCGTCGGCGAGCGTGGCCTCGTCGAGTTCGTAGCTGCCCTCGTAGGTGACCTCGATCGCGTGCTCGGTCTCGGTCAGGTCGTCGTTGGAGACGGCCTCGACCGTGGGCCCGGACCGTTGCAGCCGCTCCCCGCCGATCGACGGGCTCTCGGACTGGAGCGCGTCGAGCACCGTGCGGGGGTCCGGAGCCGCGGCGAGCCGCTGGATCCGCAGCACCACCTCGATGTCGATGCGCGGGAGCTCCGGGAGCTCCTCCTCGATGTACCAGGACCGGTACGCCGTCTGGGACCAGGTCGGCCACTCCAGCGTCAGGTCCGCGCGCACACGGGGCGGGTTGCCCTCGCCGGGCAGCCCGTAGCTGGTCTCCCAGGTCAGGTCGCCGAGCAGCACGTCCGACTGGAACCGTTCCTCGAAGGCCTGGCGCTCGAGCATCGCCTGTTCGAGCGCGTCGCGGAGCGCCCCGATGGCATCGGTGAAGACGTGGTCGAGCATGACGGTCGCGAGGCTACCGGTGTGGGTGGCGGGGCTGCGCCCCGGTGTTCGTGGCGGGGCTGCGCCCCGGTGTTCGTGGCGGGGCTGCGCCCCGGTGGTCACGCCGAGGCGAGACCGTCGACCCCCACGGCGTACAGGTCGCGGTCGCCGGCGGTGACGGCGCTCACGAGTCCGGCCACGCGTGGCAGG
>CAJBIS010000328.1 GCA_903953195.1 uncultured Actinomycetes bacterium | reverse complement strand
GTGGCGTCGATCGGAGACAGGTGAAGCGACGCCCGGTGGCCCGGCCACGGGCGCGGAGGCGCCGGGCGAACGCGACGTCCTCGCCGACGAGCACCGACTCGTCGAACCCGCCGACCGCCTCGACGTCGTCACGGCGCGCCCAGTACAGCCCTCCGGCAACCCGGGTCACCGCGGTGATGGCCTCCATGAGTGCGTAGGTGACGGCGATGCCGGCGGACCAGCGCTCAGGGATGACGCGCACTCCACCACCGACGTACGACCCCGAGTGGAGTCGACTGGTGACCTCCCGGAAGGTGTCAGGGTGCACGATGCCATCGGCATCCACGGTCACGACGATCTCACCGGCGCCGGCGGCGATGCCGGTGTTGCGGACGGACGCGAGGTTGCGGGCCTCGCTCGTGACCACCCGGGCGCCGAGGGACTCGGCGACGTCGGCGGTGCCATCGGTGCAGCGGTTCGCCACGACGGTGACCGTCGCCTCGGTCGACGCCCGTGCGGCAGCCCGGTGAATCGACGCCAGACACCGTCCGATCAGCCGTTCCTCGT
This sequence comes from uncultured Actinomycetes bacterium, assembly GCA_903953195.1. Lineage (GTDB taxonomy): Bacteria > Actinomycetota > Acidimicrobiia > Acidimicrobiales > Microtrichaceae > SXMI01. The sequence goes on along the minus strand of CAJBIS010000328.1, from coordinate 8,775 downwards.
TGTGTGCCGGGATGACGACGGCGATGGTCACGGCGAGGACGACCCGCTCAGCTGAGATCGGTCGGCTGCGGGATGCAGTCGCTCACGGTGGGTCCGCCGTGGGCGGCGAGGAACGCCAGCTGTTCGCACATCGACGGACCGAGCACCTCGTCGTGGCCGAGGTCCGGGTACTCGCGGTAGGTGACGTCCGAGCCGAGCGCGCGCAGGCGTTCGGCCACTGCAGCGCTGAACTCCGCGGGCACGTCGGCATCGGTGGCGCCCTGCAGGATGAGCACCGGGCCGGAGGTCGGGGCGATGTCAGGGTTACCGATGCGGGCGAGTCCTTCGCTGATGCGTTCCATGGCGGCGTCGTCGATCGCGAACGCATCGGCGGCGGCGACACCGGCGAACGCCTCGCCGGTGTCGATCAGGCATCCGTCATCGGTGATGAGGTCGACCCGGGCATCACCCTCGGGCCCGAGCAGCGGCTCGAGCTCGACGGTCGGATCGGCAGCGCTCAGGCCGATGATCGCGTAGAGCGCGTAGACGAAATCGGCGGGTCGGTCGCCGGATGCCACCGCTGGGACCAGCAGCTCCAGATGTGACGCCGGGGCGATCGAGATCGTCGCCCGCAGCGGGTACCCCGGAGCCCGTGTCGCCGCGATGCGATTCGCGAAGAGCACGGCCTGTCCGCCCTGGGAGTGGCCGACCGCGAACCAGTCCGGTGCGAGTCCGGTGACGGCTCGGTGCGCCGCCGGCACGATGTCGACCGTGGCCGCGCCCTCGCTCATGCCGTCGAGATACGGGTGGATGCCGGGGGTCCCGAGACCGACGTCGTCGGTGGCGACGACGGCGTAGCCGGCGTCGAGGAACGAGCGGACCTCCTGGGCGTACTCGTTGTAGGCCAGGTTGTCGGTCTGGGACGGGGCGCACCCGTCCGCCACGCCCACGGTGCCGTGCGCCCACGACACCACCGGCCAGCCGCCGGGAGGCGGTGTGCGCGCCGGGGCGAGCACCACGCCGCTCGCGACCGTCGGTGCAGCCTGCGCGTCGGTCGTGCCGTAGAGGAGCAGGGTCCGTCGGGCTCCGCCGAGCGCAGCACTCGGAGGCAGTGCCTGCGACGCGACGAGCTGGCCCGGTACGACGGGCTCCGTCGTCGCCGGAATCCGGTACGTGTCGCCGTCGCGGGTGATCGCCTCCGCCGGCCGCGCCGCCGATGGCGCGTCCACCGTGGTCGAAGTGACCGAGGCGGTCGAGGCGTCGGAGCCCGTGCATGCGGGCACCAGGCTCAGCGCCGCGACGATGATCGTGAGCGCCGAACCGACACGCGCCGATCGCCTCACCTCACCCTGCGTCATGGATCCAGTCTCCGATGTCGACGACGCCGGCGCCAGCGGAATCACCCCGAGTCGGGTTCGCCCGGTCGCGACGGGACCGCTAGAACGACGTCCGTCGACCAAGGGGGCCCAATGACTGCAGAACGACTCGACGGAACCGTCGCCGTGGTGACGGGAGCGAGCAGTGGGATCGGTGCCGCGACGGCGATCCGTCTGGCCGCGGAGGGTGCGACGGTGGTGGCGTCCGCGCGGCGGCTCGACCGTCTCGAGGAGCTCGTGGCGCACATCACCGCCGACGGCGGTCGAGCGGCGGCGGTCGAGTGCGACGTCGCTGACGGTGAGCAGGCCCGCGGACTCATCGCCGGCACCGTCGACGAGTTCGGTCGGCTCGACACGCTCGTCAACAACGCCGGTGTGATGCTGCTCGGTCCGATCGTCGACGCCGACCCCGAGGACTGGGAGCGCATGATCTCGGTCAACGTCGACGGCCTGCTCGCGTGCACGCACGCGGCGCTGCCGCATCTCCTGGACGCCGCACAGACGTCTTCTCGTCGTGTGGCCGACATCGTGAACCTGAGTTCGACCGCTGGTCGGTTCCCCCGGGTCGGGTCGGGTGTCTACAACCTGGCGAAGGTCGGCATCACCGCGTTCACCGAATCCCTGCGCCAGGAGGTGACGGCGCGGAGCGTGCGCGTGTCCGCCGTCGAGCCGGGCGCGGTCGACACCGAGCTGATCGACCACCTGAGCCCGGGAGCGCTCGAGGGGTTCTGGCAGCGCTTCGACGGTGTCGAACGACTGCTCTCCGAGGATGTCGCCGACGTCATCGCGTTCATCGTGACGCAACCTCGGCGCGTCGCGATCAACGAGGTGCTGCTGCGTCCGACCGATCAGGAACTCTGACCGGACCCGAGGACTCGCCGATCAACGCCGTGTGCGCAGTGGCGCCAGCGCGGCGGGGATGGCCACGGTGAGCCACCGCTGCGTGTCCGGGAACGACTCCTCGGTGGTGGTCCGGCCGAGCGTCATGCTGTGGAGCCACGCCGAGTAGGCGTCGACGTCGAGCTCGGGGTTGACGAGCCCGCGCTGGCGGGCGTCCCGGATGATCTGGGCCACGGCGTCGAGCAGGAGTCGTTGGGCCTCGACCAGTCGACCCATGACGGCGTCGTGCTGGAGGGCGTCGGCGAGCGCAACCAGGCGCGCCCGTCGGACATCTCGAGTCATCGGGTCGGTGACGATTCGGGTCACCTGATGTTCCACGAAGGCGAGGAACTCGCCCTCGGTCGTGCAGGCCGCGGCCTCGTCGATGGTCGCCAGGTTCTCGGCGAGCAGCATTCGGCGGTAGCGCTCGCTCGACGCCGCAGCGAGCAGCCCCTGCCGGCTGCCGAAGTAGTGGTAGAGCGAACTCCTCGACACGTGGCACTCGGTCAGGATCTCGCCGACGTTCACGGCGTCCCACGTCGACGACTCGAGTCGAGTGACCGTTGCGTCGAGCAGCGCCTGTGCTGTCTCGTTCCAGTCGTCGGCGAGTTCGACGATCCGCGGATGGGCGCCCCCGAGGTCGAGGTCCTGTTGGTCGCTCACCGATCCAACCTACCGGCAGTGCTCCAGTGTCCGGCCGCAGCTCATCCCGGGAGGTAGGCGCCCGGCACGCCGTCCGGGTTGCGTGGGCGGCCGGCGCGGTCACGTCCGGTGTCGGTCGGCGACAGGGGTCCGGAACCGGACGGGTCGCCGGTCCAGTCCCAGGCTGGGAACGGCACGCCGCTCAGGGCGCTCAGCGCACCCCCGGGTGCCGGGCGCCAGTCGCCGCCGACAGGATCGACGAGGCGAGGTTCGACGGTGTTGACCCAGTTGCTGGCGCGGAACAGCGTCTCGTTGCACGTCGGGTGGGCATCCGAGCATCCCTGCCCGAACCCGGACGGGTGGTCGGCGGGTCCGTTCCAGATGACGTTGCCCGTGATGCGCAGGCCGTCGTCGCCGCGGGCGGGGGATGGGACCCCGGACGCCACCGGTGCGGCCACGGCGCCGCGGACGTCGACGTGCTGCCACGCGCTCCCGTGCCCCGGCGGGTTCCAGATGACGTTGTCGATGAACGCGATGTCGCGGTTGGGGATGAACTGCCCTTCGGCGGCGTCGCTGCCCCAGCCGCCGAGTGTGCGTCGTGCCCGACAGGCGACCATGTCGCCATCGCAGCCCCGTCCGCCGTGCACGAACTCGACGACATGACTGCGGGCGCCGACCCGGACGAGTGTGTTGTGGGCGAACAGCACGTGCGCTCCTCCGTTCACGCCCAGCCCGGCGCCGTCGGTGTCGTGGACGACGTTGTTGGTGACGGTGATCCCGCTGGCCTCGTGGTGCAGCCACGGCGCCACCATGAACTCGAACCCGGTGCCCTGGCCGGCGGTGAACCCGCCGGTGCCACACTCGTGGATCTCGTTGCCGTCGACGACGATGTCGTGGCTGCCGCCCTTGACGTACGCGCACCAGTCGCCGGCATCGTGCAGGTCGTTGCCGCGGAGATGACCGTGTTGCACTGCAACGAAGTCGACCACGTTGTCGTCCGCGCCGCCCAGATCGGAGTCCTCGATGTAGACGTGCTGGCTCTGGTTGACCTTCACGACCTCATGGGCGCTGCCGCCTGCCCACATGCGGCTGTTCCTGATGACCAGGTGCCGGCACTGCTCACAGTGGAACGAGTCGCCGGCCCAGACGATGTCGATGCCGGTCAGGACCAGGTGGTCGACGTCGAAGACGTTGAGGTCGCCGCCGAGGATGCTGGTGCCAGGTCCCCGCTCCGACTCGATCAGGATCGGTGCGGCGGCGGTCCCGTGCCGGTGCTCGAGATAGTTCGGCAGTGAGGACTCGGGATGGGTGCCGGGGCGGAGCACGATGCGGACGCCCCGGGTCAGCGGCGTGCCGGCCGGGATGCGGTTCCAGGCCTCGGCCAGTGTGCGGAGGGCGAGTTCGGGGGTCGTCCCCGGTCGGCTGTCCTGCCCGGCGACCGGATCGACCCAGAGCGTGTCGAGCGGTCCAGGATCGACGACGTACCGGCCGGTCACCCGGTCGATCGGCGCCGGTTCGACCGGGCCCGGGGAACCCGGTGTGGTCGGGGGTGTGGTCGGGGGTGTGGTCGGGGGTGTGGTCGGGGGTGCGCCGGTGCTGCATGCCGCCACCAGCAGCACCGCGACCATGACCGTGACGAGCGTCCAGCGTGCGGTGGGGCGGAGCGGCATGCCCCTGCATCGACCGTGGCGCCGCGAATCTGTAGGCGCCCGCGCGGATCAGGGCCGCGGGGTGCGTGCCGCCGGCATCCAGTTGGGCCCGGCGGTTGCGTCGATGCGCTCGAGCAGGTCGGGGCCGACGGGCTCGACGAGGTCGAGGAATTCGAGTGTGGTCGCCTCGCCGAGGTGCCGCCACGCCCGCTCGCAGAGGCGGTCGGTGCTCGACTCGATCCGGCGGCGCAGGTCCCGACCGGCGTCGTTCACTGCGCCGTCGGTCGCGAGCCCGCGTCGCTCGAGGTCGCGCAGCGCCTCGGCGAGTGCCTCGTCGTCGGCCCCACGGCTCCGCGGAATCCACTGCTCGGGGTAGTTGAGGTGGGCGTTGTGGAGGACACCCGCCTGGATGCCGCTGATGTCGTTTGCCGCGAGGACCGCGAAGTGGGTGTCGCCCCGCCACTCCCGGATGCAGTTGACGGCGAGCCACGCGGCGACGACGGGGTCGTCGGGACGCGGCGCCTGACGGTGCGCGGCGAACATGACCCGCCCGGACAGCGGCAGCGCGTCGGCGGCCGCCCACAGTCGCTCGCCGAGCCGGGCGAGCGGATCGCAGACCTGCGGTGCGAACGCTCGCAGTCCGGCGCCGACGGCCTCGTTCCGGGCGGCCGCGATCTGCGGGAACGTCGTGTGCTGTGCCGCGGTGTCGAGGCAGAGCTCGATGAAGCCGGCGTGGATCGAGTAACACGCGGCGGCGACCGCCTGGTGGCCGGCCGGGGCGAGTGGGGCGCAACGGCTGGCGATGTAGTAGCCGAACCCGTCGGGGACGCCGAGTGCGGTGTACCGCTCGATCGCTCCGGGATCCCAGTAGATCCAACCGATGAGCCGGTGCGACGCCAGCGACGCCCGGGCGCTCAGCGACTCCCAGTCGGTCACGGCGCCGTGGTGAACATCACCTGGATGGCGCCGTCGGCGTCGCGGAGCGTGAGCGACGAGGGGGTGAGCTCGTAGGTGGCGGCCCGGCCCAGCGCCGCGAGGTACTGCGACTCGAGCGTGGCCCGCTCCGGCCCGCATCCGATCTCGGTGGACTGCAGGTCCGTGATGGCGACGCTGCCGTTGTCGTCGGTGTAGGCGCCGCTGAACGTGTTGCAACCTCCGCTCCCACTCACCGTCCCATCGGTGGCGAACGTCGCGTTCAGCGCTCCGATGAACTCGCTCGACACCACCGCCGTGCCGGTGTTGATGCCGCTGACCGTCCACGCGGTGTCGGCGAGACCCTCGGGCCCCCGCTCGAACACCAGCACCGTCCGGCCGCCGGCATCGGTGATGGTCAGCCGGTCGCCGTCGACGCCGAACCCGGCGGCGCTGGTGAGGCCCGCCAGCACGGCCTGCTCCTGAGCGTTGCCGGCATCGTCGATGCAGGCGCGCTTCGTCATGGGCCCGGGCGACACGGTGAGCTTCGATCCGCTCACGGTGTAGTCGCCGGCGAGGTTGTTGCAGCCCGTCGACCCGGTGAACCGCCCGTCGTCGGCGAGGACCAGCGCGGCCGGTTCGGGCGCCGCCGACGTCTGGGCACCGCCTGATCCGTACGAGACGAGTGTCCACGGGCCGACGATCGAGGCGGCGCCACCCGCTTCGCCCGAACCGGTCGACGTGGTGGGCGACTCGAAGCCGGCATCGCTGGTGCACGAGGCGCCGATCAGCACGACGGTTGCGAACAGTGCGCTGAGTCCCCCGAGCGCGGCGGAACGGTGACGGAACGATCGCTGCATGACCGCATCCTTGTCGCCGGGTCGGGCCGAGACAAGGACCGGCCGATTACCGTGGCGCCATGACTGATGCACCGTGGCAGGGCGACGCCTGCAGTCTGGTCGACGCCTACCGTTCCGGGGACCGGACACCCGCCGAGGAACTCGAGGTGACACTGTCGGCGATCGAGTCGTCGACGCTGAACGCGTTCAGCTTCCTCGATCCCGACGCGGCCCGCGCTCGAGCTGCGGATGCCGACGTGTCGCTGCCGTTCGGTGGCGTGCCGCTCGGCATCAAGGAGCTCGACCAGGTGGAGGGTTGGCCGGACACCGAGGCGTGCGTGGCCCTGCAGGACCACGTGGCCACGTTCACCACGACGCACGTCGAACGGCTGATCGCGTCGGGCACCGTTCCGGTCGGGCTCACCACGGCGTCGGAGTTCGGCGGGGTCAACGTGACGCGCACGGTCCTGAATGGCGCGACGCACAACCCGTGGCAGCACGGTCGCACGCCCGGCGGGTCGTCGGGTGGGAGCGCGGCGGCGGTCGCCGGGGGACTGGTGACGCTCGCGACGGGTGGCGACGGGGGCGGTTCGATCCGGATACCTGCCGGATTCAGCGGCCTGCTCGGGCTCAAGACCACCTACGGCCGGATTCCCCGTGGACCGCACTTCGCCGTCGGGGCACTCACGGTCACCGTCGGGGGCCTCACCCGATCGGTGCGCGACACGGCGCGGTGGCTCGATGTGGCGAGTGGCGCAGACGTGGCCGACCCGCACTCGCTGCCGCGCATGGACGACTGGGAGTCAGGTCTGGGCACGCACCTGGAGGACCTGCGCGGCCTGCGGGTGGCGATCGTCGACGACTTCGCCGGCGCGGTGGTGAGCCCGGCGACCGCCGCCCTCGTGCGCTCGGCGGGCGAACAGCTGGCCGCCGATCTTGGGCTGCGCGTCGTTGACGTCGACGTGGACATTCCGTCGGTCGGCACCGCATGGTCGCTCGCGAACATGGCGGGGACGTTCGCTGTCCTCGGCGACGCGTGGCCGGCGTGCAAGGACGATCTGACCATCGAGATGCAGTTCGCGTGCGAGTGGGCGGCCGGACGCGGACTGGACTTCGACGCGCTCATCAAGCTCGAGGAGCGGCGCACCGCGCTCTTCGACGCGATGGCCGAACTGTTCACGCAGGCCGATCTGGTGATCACGTCGTCGAATCCGGATGTCGCGTTCGACGCCGAGGGGCCGCTGCCGTCGGTGTTCGGTGGACGTCAGGACACGATGGGCAACAACGGGCGGCTCACGATCCCGTCCAACCTGTACGGGAACCCGGCGGTGTCGGTCCCGATCGGGGAACACGACGGGCTTCCGGTGGGGATGCAGATCCTCGGCCGTCACCACTCGGACGCGCTGCTCCTCGACGCCGCGTGGGTCGCCGAGCGGGAGCGCCCGTGGCCGCTGGTGGCGCCGGGCACGCCCTGCTGAGCCGGTCCGCGTTACCCGGGGGATCGCAGCCCTAGGCTCACTCGATGGAATCGCACGCCGCGGTGTCGCTGCTCGTCATCACCGCGGCCGCCGTGCTGGCGCCGTTGCTGAGCGAGCTGCTCCGACGGTTCCGCATCCCGGTGGTGCTGTTCGAGTTGATCCTCGGGATCATCGTCGGCCCGGCGGTGCTGGGGTGGGCGGAGGTCACCCCGCTCATCTCGGGTCTGGCCGAACTGGGACTCTGCCTGCTGTTCTTCCTGGCGGGTTACGAACTCGACTTCTCGAGGATCCGCGGCGCGCCGCTCAACCGCGGGATCGTCGGATGGTGCGTGACGCTGGGCATCGGTCTGGCCGTCGGCGCGTTGCTCGCGAGCCAAGGGTTCGTCATCTCGAGTCTGCTCATCGGCCTCGCGCTGACGACGACCGCGCTGGGCACGCTGCTCCCGATGCTCAGCGACCGAGGGCTGCTCGAGACGCGGTTCGGTGCGTTCCTCATCGCCGCCGGCGCCGTCGGCGAGTTCGGACCGGTGCTCGCGGTGACGCTCCTGCTGGGAACGACCCAACCGCTCGGCGAGGCGGCCCTGCTGGTCCTGTTCGTTGCCGTCGCGTTGGCCGTCGCGTGGGTCGCCGCCCGACCTCAGCCGCCCCGCCTGGTCGAGTTGCTGCAGCGGCATCTCGAGACGTCGAGCCAGTTGCCGGTCCGCATCCTGATGCTGCTGGTCGTGGGGATGGTGGCCCTCGCGTCGGTGCTCGGACTCGACGTCCTGCTGGGGGCGTTCGCCGCCGGACTCATCGCCCGACTGGCCATCCGGCCCGAGCAGGTCGCCGAGCTGAAGCCTCGCGTCGAGGCGATCGGCTTCGGCTTCTTCATCCCGCTCTTCTTCGTGGTGAGCGGCATGAAGTTCGACCTGAGCTCGCTGTTGTCGTCGCCGTCGAACCTGGTGCGACTCGCGGTGTTCGCCGCGCTGTTGCTGCTGGTCCGGGGCGTGCCGGCGCTGTTCGTCTACCGCGGTGTGTTGAG
>CAJBIS010000327.1 GCA_903953195.1 uncultured Actinomycetes bacterium | reverse complement strand
GTGGACGCGGCGATCGTGTGCAGTCGGTGCCGGGCGACCGGCACCTCGGGAACCGACGGCACACCGAGCGGCGCGGCGAGGAGCGGCCCCCACGAGTCCTCGGGCTCCGGCGACGCAGCATCGCCGACGGATTCCAGGGTGCTGCCCCACCGCACATCGACCGTCCCGGCTCGCGACCGGTCGCCGCCGACGCGCAGCACCGGCGCACACACGTGGACGCCGGCGTCGAAGTGCAGCTCAGGGCTCGCCCACACGGCGACGAGTTGTGCATCTCGCAGCACACGGTCGCGGACCGCGGCGGTGTCGCGTGCCGCCAGGAACGACGCGGGCTGGATCAGGAGCGACACGCCCCCGGCCCGCAGCAGGTCGAGCGAGGCCGCCACGAAGAGTGCGGCGGTGTCGACGTAGGGACCGGTGCCGATGAACCGCTCCCGCACGGCCGCTCGCTGCGACGCGTCCCGCGCCGTCCTGTCGTTCAACTGCCCGAGGAACGGTGGGTTGCCGACAACCAGGTCGAAGCGGCCCGACCAGTCGACGGGCGGCTCGGCGAGCATGTCGGCCACCCGGAGGTCGACGGCGTCGGCCGCCCGGCGATCGAGACGGTGCTCCCCCGCCCACGCCTCGAGGGCGTCCCGGCACGCGGCCACGGCCGCCGGATCGATGTCGGCACCGGCGAGCCGCAGGAGCACCTGCGACGGTTCGACGCCGACCTCGACGAGCGTGTCGGCAGCAGCCAGTAGGAACGAGCCGGCCCCACACGACGGGTCGACGACCGACTCGGGGATCCGCCCCAACTGTTCGAGCGCGAGCCCGGTCAGCGACTCCGCCAGTCGGGCCGGCGTGTAGTGCACGCCCGTGCGACGACGGCGGAGGTCCGGGACCGATGATTCGTACGCGTCGACGACGTCACGCGACCGCTCGAGCATGCGGGAAGTCTCGCCGCCTCGACCGGCGAGGTGGCGGATCCCGGCGACGGATCAGCTGGGCCAGTTGGCGACGTCCGCGAGACGCGGATCGTTCGAGAACACCTCGATCAGGTCCTCGTCGAGGCCGAGACGCTTCTGCATGCGTCGCACCTCGAGTTCCTGGTTCCACAGCACGAGGGACACCACCACACCGGACTCGCCGGCGCGGGCGGTGCGACCGGACCGGTGCAGGTAGGTCTTGTGCTCGGCCGGCGGGTCGTAGTGGATGACGACGTCGACCTCGTCCACGTGGATGCCGCGGGCTGCGACGTCGGTGGCGACGAGCGCGGCGAGCTTGCCGGCGGAGAAGTCGGCGAGTGCCCGCTCCCGCAGGTTCTGGCGCAGGTCACCGTGGATGGCCCGGGCCGACACGCCCTCGTCCTCGAGCTTGCGCGCCAGCCGGTCCGCACCGTGCTTCGTCGCCGAGAAGACCATGGTGCGGCCCGCGCCGCGGATGATGGCGGCACACACCTTCACCTTGTCCATCTCGTGGACGGTCAGGAACAGGTGGTCCATGTGCTCGACGGTCGCGCCGACCGATGCGACCTCGTGCTTGCTCGGCTCGTGCTGGTAGCGACGGATGAGGCCGTCGACGACACCGTCGAGCGTGGCCGAGAACAGCAACGTCTGGTGGTTGCCCTCGACGTTGCGCAGGATCCACTCGACCTGCGGCAGGAAGCCCATGTCGGCCATGCGGTCGGCCTCGTCGATCACCACGTGGCGCACATCGGCCACCGACAGGTCGCCGCGGTCGATCAGGTCGATGGCACGACCGGGAGTGCACACGGCGAAGTCCACGCCGTCCTTCAGGTGCTTGATCTGCTTCTCGATCGGGTCGCCACCGTAGATCGCGGCGATGCGGATGCCGCGGGCGTGTGCCGCCGGGACCAACTCGTCGCGCACCTGAACGGCGAGCTCACGGGTGGGCACCAGCGCGATCGCCGTCGGGCGACCGGGCGTCGAACGCTCCAGCAGCTGCACGATCGGCAGCCCGAAGGCGAGGGTCTTGCCGGACCCGGTCTTGGCCTTCCCGCACACGTCCCGTCCCGCGAGGATGTCCGGAATGGTCATCTCCTGGATGGGAAAGGCGGAGGTGATCCCTCGTTCCCGGAGCGTCGCACACACGTCGGGGTCGATCCCGAGGGAGTCGAAGGTCTTCGTCATGGCGTCATCGAATTCATCAGTGCGCAGCAGCGTACTCTGCTGATCGTGTCCGCTTCGACGTCGGCCGCCGAACAGATCGACGAGCAGGGCTATGCCGTGCTCCCCGCCGTCCTGACGCCCGACCGCGTGGGTGGGCTGCTCGAGGATCTGGCGCGGATCGAGGCCCAGGAGTCGATCGTGCCGGCGTCGAACGGGTTCGAGGGCCGCTCGACGCTCCGGGCCTACAACCTGCTCCGGCACGGCCCGCAGTGGCAGGACCTCACGATCCAGCCCGACGTGCTCGCGGTCGTCGAGGCGGTGCTCGACCCCGGCTGTCTGATCTCGAGTGTGTCGTCGATCCGGATCCTTCCCGGTGAGACCGCACAACCGATCCATGCCGACGACCAGCTCCTCCCCCTCGACGGCCCGCATCCACCGGTCGTCTGCAACACCATGTGGGCCCTCACCGAGTTCACGCCGGAGAACGGCGCGACGCGGCTCGTGCCCGGCAGCCACCAGCGGGGCAAGCCGGTGTACGGCGGCGACTACGACACGGTGGCCGCCGAGCTCCGACCCGGCGACGTGCTCATCTGGAACGGCAGCCTCTGGCACGGCGGCGGCGCGAATGTCACCGACGCCGACCGTGTGGGCATCGCGGCCAACTACTGCGCCGGCTGGATCCGCCAGCAGGAGAACCAGCAGCTCGGCCTCCCCCGATCCGTGGTGGCGACGTTCCCGCCACGGCTGCAGGAGCTCGTCGGCTACAGCGTCTACGGCGGGTTGATCGGACACATCGAACGCCGGTCCCCCGCCGACCTGCTCGACGGCCCCGAGACGTGACCGCGCAGACGTCCTCACCGCTGGAGGTGCTCGCCGACTGGGGCGCCGGCGTTGCCGCCGGTGTCGTCGTGGCCCACGGTTCCGCCGTCGCCGTCGCCGGGCCGACCACGACACCGGTCGCCGTGGCCTCACTCACGAAACTCGCCACGGCCCGCGCCGTGCTGGTCGCCGTCGAGGAGGGTGCGACGACGATCGACACGCCGCTCGGTCCGGCGGGCTCCACCGTGGGTCACGTCCTCGCGCACGCCAGCGGACTCGACGTCGACACCGACGTCGTTCGATGCGCCCCCGGCACGCGGCGGATCTACTCGAACGCCGGCTACGAGCTGCTCGGCGCGCACGTCGAGGCCAGCACGGGCATCGCGTTCGTCGACTACCTCACCGAAGCCGTGCTCATCCCGCTCGGCATGGCCTCGACGGAGTTGCGCGGGTCGGCCGCGGCGGGCCTGTGGTCGACCGCGGACAACCTCGCACGTCTGCTCGTCGAGTACCGCTCGCCACGACTCGTCGACCGCACGACCGCGTCCGATGCGGCCAGCTGCCGATTCCCCGGACTGGCCGGGGTGCTGCCGGGGTGGGGCGAGTTCGATCCGTGCGACTGGGGGTGGGGGCCGGAACTGCGCGGCACCAAGTCGCCGCACTGGACGGGTGCGGACGCCGCGCCGTCGACGCTCGGCCACTTCGGTCGCAACGGCTCGTTCCTCTGGTTCGACCCCACCGTCGACGTCGGCTGCGTCATCGTGACCGACCGCGAGTTCGGTGGCTGGGCCGCGAGCGCCTGGCCGCCGCTGTCGACCGCGATCCGGGAGCGCTACTCGACGGGATCCGGTTCCGACTCCGATTCCGGTTCTGGTTCATCCGACGTCGTCGGTTGAGCGGGACCCAGCTCGAAGATCTCGCTCAGCGGCGTTCCGGATCGGAGACGCTCCGTGGCCTCACGGTCCAGCGGTGAGCCGCCCCAGAACAGCCAGAGCGACCCGAGTCCCATCGCCAGCAGCGCCGTCCAGATGTTGACCCTCACCCCGAGGATCTCGGTGGCGTCATCCACCCGCAGAGCCTCCACCCAGAGCCGACCGACGCCGTAGCCGACGACGTACACCGCGAACCAGCGGCCCCGCTTGAACACCCAACGACTGCTGCCCCAGATGATCAGACCCATCAGGCCGAGGTTCCACAGGAGCTCGTAGAGAAACGTGGGGTGGAACGTCTGCTGGTCGATCTGGTCGAGCGGACGGCGTTCCGGGTCGATCTGCAGCCCCCACGGCAGGTCGGTCGGCCCGCCGTACAACTCCTGGTTGAACCAGTTGCCGAGCCGGCCGATCGCCTGTGCGAGCGGCATCGCCGGCGCCGCGGCGTCGAGCCCGCGCTTCCAGTCGAGCCCGATCCGCCGGCCCACGACGATGCCCGTGACCGTGCCCAGGATGATGCCGCCGGGGATGCCGAGTCCGCCCTTCCAGACGAGCAGCGCGTCCGGCCACCAGCAGCCGGTGGAGTCGGGGCCGCACGAGTACTTCCCGGAGAAGTCCGTGATGACGTGGTAGAGCCGAGCGCCGATCAGGCCGGCGGGAATCGCCCACAGGGCGACGGTGACCATGTCCTCGGGGTCGCCGCCCCAGTTGCGCCAGCGGCTCCGCACGAGCGCGATCCCGGCGAGTGCCGCCAGCGCGATGCACAGCCCGTACATCCGGAACGACAGCGGTCCGATCGTCAGGTCCTGGAACGGCGGGGACGGAATGGAGGCCAGCACGGCCCAAGTGGCACCCATGGGCGCCATCATGCCCGACGCTCAGCCACCGGCGGAGCCGGTGCGGTTCGCGAGCCCGTCGGCCTGACCCGGCACCGTGGTCGTCGGGGCCGGCGCCTCGCCCGCCACCACGCCGGGCAGGTTCGCGTCCAGCCACGTGAACGAGTCGTCACCGAGGCAGATGGCGGAGTAGTCGAGCATCGCCGTGGCCAGCGCGCCATCGCCGGCGAACGGGTCGACCGGCACACGGAACGCGAACGCGTCGGCGAACGGGAGCAGCAGGTTCCGCTGTTCCAGGCCGTCTGCGATGCACGCTGCCTGCTTGCCCGACATCTGGTCCCGCCCCATGAGGAGCGAGCCGACGGCGTCACCCAGATCGACGCACGACGCGAACCGGTCGGCCACCGCTCGGCGCTCGACGTCGTTCAGTGCGATCTCATTGATCGACGCACCCTGCGTCCCCGGCCGGTAGCCGAGCTCCGACAGGCGCGCCGCGCCGAGGTCCTGCACGATGCCGTTCGCAGCACAGCGCGCCTGCGTCTCGTCGGGCACCCACAGGTTCCGGTCGGCGGGGGCGTCGGTCAGATCGAAGACGAGCCCGTCGACGAGCAGGTCCGCCGGGATCACACCAGCGGACGGGAACACCGGCGGCGTCCGTACCGGGGACGCCGAGGCGGAGCCGTCGTCGACCTCGCTCGCGGCGTCCGCCTTCGAGGGAACGCACGACGAGACCGTCATCAACAGCGCGATCATCAGGGCGACGACGAACGCCACACGTGATCGGACCATGCGGCGAGGGTAGCGCCGCGGGACGATCAGGTCGCGTCGTGTGACGCGACCTCGCACCGATCCACCCACCGCTGTGTCCACGCGTCGGGGTCGGCGAGATCGCGGACCCGATCCGCCATCGCGGCGCCACGCGAGCGGCAGCGCTCGAGGTCGTCGGCGAGCGACGCGACCGCGGCGGCCAGGTCGGGTCCGCCGCTCCCCCAGCGCACGCCGGTGGCGTCGTCGACGAACGCATCGAGGCCGGCACCGGCCGGGGCGACGACGGGCAGTCCCGAGCCGGCGGCGAGCAGGAAGGCGCGCCCGGGGCGTGTCGGCGTGTCCACCCGAACGACGGCCACATCCGCGGCCGCTCGCCGCAGCTCCGAGTGCTCGCCGGGGCGGGCACCGGCGTCGAGCTCGAGTTGCACGAACTCGGACTCGACGAGCCCGAGTTCCCGGCGGGCCGCAGCGCGTGCCGCTGGCGTCGTCGGCGTGGCGAGGGGCACGGCGATCGGCTCGTCACCCCGGTCGACGACGACCGGCGGGATGTCCCGACGCCAACGGCGCGAATCGGTGGCGTCGTCCGCGTCGCCGACGAGCAGGACGACGTCGGCCCACCGGGCCTCGTCGCGGAACGGGCCCGCCGCCATGAACGCACGCACCGTCGGTGCGACCACCGGCACCACGTCGTCGAGACCGCCGCGGCGACCGGGGGCCAACGCGAGTGTCCGCACCGACACGCCGGCAGCGGCCATCAGGCGGTGCCGGTCGAGCGCCGTGCGCGACAGCTCGACGTCGTCGGTGTTGCGCAGGAACTGCAGAACCCTCAGGCCAGTTGCTCCTCGACGCGCGCCAGCGCGTCGTCCTCGCTGACGTCGAGCGCGAAGCTCAACTCCGACACCAGCACGCTGCGGGCCTTGATGAACATCGACTTCTCGCCGGCGGAGAGCCCCTTCGCCTGGTCGCGCAGCGCCAGGTTCCGCACGACCTCGGCGACCTGGTAGACGTCGCCCGACTTGAGCTTCTCCTGGTGGTTCTTGAACCGTCGGCTCCAGTTGGCGGGCTCGCGGACGTCCTTCTTGGCGAGCAGCTCGAAGAGGTCCTCGACCTCGTCGCTGCCGATGGGCGGCCGCATGCCGACGTCATCGGCCCGGTCGACCGGCACCGAGAGCGTGAGCTCGCCGTGCGCCATCTCGAGGACCAGGTACTCCGCCGAGGTCCCGTTGACCTTGCGCTTCTCCCGCTTCGTGATCACCGCCGCACCGTGGTGGGGGTACACAACGCGATCACCGACATCGAATGACACGAACACTTCCTCGCAGTGGGGCGGAGCCCCGACATCGACTCAGGGCAGAGGACGATTCTACCAGAGAGTCAGATCGTGTACGGAAGCGCGGCCACCACCCGCTCGCCGAGCACCACGTCGCCGTCGACGGTGACGAGTCCGGCCTCGAGGGCGCCGATCGGATCCCGCCGCCCGGCGACCAGACGGACGAACAGGCTGCTGTCGGTGGTGAGCGTTGTCGTGGGGTCGCCCGGCAGCGCATCCACGACCGAGGCCCGGCCGTCGGCGACGAGCACGTCGTAGCGCGCCGGTTGGGGGCCGGGGAGCTCGATCCGACAGGACTCGCCGTCGGTGAGTCCGGCCCGCTTGCCCACGACGTATCCGATGCCGAGCGCCACCTCGGACAACGAGCGCTCCACCGCGTTCCCGGTCTCGTGGCCGGCCTGCCCGATCGCGAGCCGGATGTCCTGCTCGTGGATCCACGTGTCGAACACCCGGATCTGGAGGAATCGGCCCAGCGTGCTGTGGCCGGCGGGGGTCCAGCTCTCGGTATCGACCTCCTCCTGCGTGAGCACGTCGAGGGCCTCACTGCGCGTCCGGATGACGTCGTGGAACTCCGCCACGAGCGCCTCCGGCGCCAGGTCACGTCGAGCGATGATCCACGTCTCGTTCATGCGGGCGATGTCGTTGCGCAGGTGCGGTGCCTCGGGCACCTCCACCTCGGGGGCGTCGACGCCCGACAGCATCAGTTCGGTGCCGATCACGTGCGCCACGACATCCGCGACGGTCCAGCCCGGGCAGTCGGTCGGAGCGGCGAAGTCCTCGGTGTCGAGTTCGTCGAGCAGCACCCCGAGCGAGGCCCACACGTCGCGGAGGTCGCCGGTCAGGGCCTCGGGCGTCATCGGTCGGCGCGGCGTGGCGAGTTCGGTCACTGCGGTGCTCCCATGTCGGCCGGACGAGGCCCGGCGTTGTTCTGGCGGGCGAGGAACCGGAGCCGCGCGGCCCGGGCATCCCAGGCGTAGACGACCGCGGTGTCGGCGAACGCGTCGTGCATGGCACGACGTTCACGGCCGAACATGATCGGCAGGAACCCGATCCCGAACGTGAGGAACGTGACCGGGAACGCGATGGTCCGCTTGACCCCGTGACTGGGCGTCACCGGCGAGCCGTCGCGCTGCACCACCTGGATGCCCATCAGCGCCATGCCGAGCGTCTTGCCACTCACCGACCAGGCGTACGCGTAGTAGATGAACAACCAGCCGACGAAGAACACCGCCGCGACGCCGGTCCGTCGGTCGAAGGAGAAGTCCGGCGGCAGCACGAGGCTCAGACACCACGCCACGATCGCGGTGCCGGCGGCGAAGAGCGCCGTGGCCGTCGTCTGGTCGACGACGAACGCGACGAGTCGTGTCACCGCGCCGGCGTAGTGACCCTGGAGCGAGATCGCCGGTTCGAAGTTCTCCGACGCCGCGATGCTCACGATGCGTCCGAGGCGGCCGGCGGAAGGGCCTTCGGCGGGTCGACCAGCAACGGCGGGCCGGTGGGCAGCGCGCGGACATCGCGTCGAACCAGGCGGTTGGCCCAGCGGTTGATGAAGCCGTCGAGTCCGACGCCCTGACTGCGTACCGAGTCGAGCGCCTGGGTGGCCACCCCGCTGGTCGACTGCGCGATGATCCCGCCGAGTTCGGTGCTCGACATGAGCTGGTCCATGTCGAGGCGCTGCACGATCGCGTTGATGTCGACCCGTTTCAGCAGTGCGTCGATGTCGACGCGGGCGACGATCTTGTCGACGTCCACCCGTGCCACGATCTTGTCGACGTCCACCCGGTCGATCAGCGCATCGACATCGATCTGCTCGAGGATTCCGTTGATGCCGATGGCGTCGACCACACCCGGAGTGACCTGCCGGATCACGTCGGTGAGACCGGGCGCTCCGTCCTCGGCCGCCTCGTCGCGCAGGGCCCGGCCCTGTTCGGCGAGCGGCCGGGTGGCGAACTCGGCGACTCCCATGGCCACCTTGCCGGGCGCGCTGCCGAGCACGCCGCGGGTGACGCCGCCCGCGGTCCGGGCCACGACGGCCGCTGCGCCGATCGCTGCGTCGATGCCCCACGAATCACTCACCCGTGGATTCTGGCCCATGTGCGGCCCCGACGGCGATGGCGGTGGTTGCAGGTGAGACGGATGGCACAGAATTTCCGAACTCCTGATTCGCCCTTGAGTCCGTCTTGAGGATGGGGCGGCATCGTGGTCGCAGGCCTGCAAGGGGCCGACACACGATCGGAG
>CAJBIS010000326.1 GCA_903953195.1 uncultured Actinomycetes bacterium | reverse complement strand
GGGTCGACGGACTCCGCGACGGCTTCGGCCACGGGTCGGTCTACCTGTGGAGCGTCGACGGGGTGCTGCTGGCATCTGCGAGTCAGTCGGCGCTGGTGCGCAACCGTCGGTTCGACTGACGCAGCGCGCTCCACCGTTCTGTGCCGTCGACTGCGGGTCCGGGCCCTCCGTCCGCGGCACGGAACGGGGCGGGAACAGGCTGGGGAAGGGGTCCTGCGTAGTGTGAGGCGATGAGCGCAGCCGAGTCCACCCACACGCCGCCGACCGGTCCCCGCTGGGGCATGACGATCCCGTTCGACCGGGTCCCGCTGCACGAACAGCGCGACTGGATCGTCGAGCTGGCGGACCTCGGCTACACCGACGTCTGGTCGTCCGAGGCCAATGGTGCCGATGCCTTCACGCCACTCGCGCTGGCGTCCGCGTGGGCGCCGTCACTGCGCCTGGGTTGTGCGATCGTGCCGGCGTACACCCGCGGTCCGGCGCTGCTGGCGCAGAGCGTCGCAACCATGGCGGACGCGGCGCCGGGTCGGTTCGCGTTCGGCATCGGCACGTCGTCGAACGTCATCGTCGAGCGGTGGAACGGCATGGAGTTCGACGAGCCCTACCGGCAGGTCAAGGACATGATCGGGTTCCTGCGCGAGGCGATGACCGGTGAGAAGGTCACGGGGACCTACGGCTGCTGGGACGTGCAGGGCTTCCGGCTCGGCGTGCGGCCCGAGCAGCAGCCGCCGATCCTGGTGGGTGCGCTGCGCCAGGGGATGCTGCGACTCGCCGGCCGGGTCGGCGATGGCGCGATCATCAACTGGCTGTCGGCCGACGACGTCCGAACCGTCGCCCCGATCGTGCAGGAGGCCGGCGCCGGGACTCCGAAGGAGGTCGTCGCCCGCATCTTCGTGGCGCCGACGACCGACCGGGAGACGGTGCTCAACTTCGGCAAGGTGGCGATCGCCGCATATCTGACGGTGCCCGTCTACGCGGCGTTCCACGAGTGGATGGGCCGAGGCGAGCAGCTCGAGGGGATGTGGCGCTGCTGGGCCGACGGCGATCGCAAGGCCGCGCTCGAGGCCATCCCCGACTCACTCGTCGACGAGTTGATCGTGTCGGGAACGCCGGAGGAGTGCCGTGAGCACATCGGCCGGTACGTCGCGAACGGCGTGACGACCCCGGCGATCGCGCTGCTGCCGTTCGGCTACGACGTCCGCCAGGCGGTCCGGGACCTCGCACCCCGCTGATCGCGGAGCGACGTCGGCTGTGGCGTCGGCGTGTCGGACCCTGTCAGTCGAGTCGCGGCGTGCGATCCGCCCACGGCGCAGCGGTCTCGAGCTGTGCGCCGAGCGACAGCAGGAGCTGGTCCTGCCATGGTCCGGCGGCGAACTGCACGCCGACGGGCACGCCCGATTCGTCCACGTGCAGCGGCAGCGACAGCGCCGGTTGTCCCGTCACGTTGTAGACGGCGGTGTAACAGGCCATCGGCGTCGAGTTGAGCACCGGCGCCATCGGGTCGTCGTCGATGCCGGCCCACACCGACCCGACCGCAGGCGGCAGCACCGCCATGGTCGGTGACACGAGGACGTCGAAGTCGCGGCCGAACGCAGCGGTGAACTCGCGTGATGCCAGCTGCAACTGCGCGAGGGCGCCCAGATAGGCGAGTGCGTCGGTCTCGCGCGCCTGGGCGCGGTCCGCCCGGTTGTGCGGCTCGAGCAGGTCCTCGTCCACGATCGGCACCGTGGCCGACATCGTCGACCACACCATCAGGAACGAGTTGAGGAACGCACCCGCGTCGGGCCACGTCGGCGTGCCGACCTCGACCCGGTGGCCGAGCGACTCCAGCAGCGTCGCGGTGCCGTCGACCGCGGCGACGACCGCCGGG
>CAJBIS010000325.1 GCA_903953195.1 uncultured Actinomycetes bacterium | reverse complement strand
TCATGGTGCCGACGGCACGGGGTCACTAGGTTGGCGGAGTTGATCGGAGGCGCACATGAGTGAGGCTGAGACGGTGTCGACCACCGGGGGAACGGTGAGCGACGACGTGCGTCGGCGCCTCGCGTTGGTGCTCGACGTGGACGACATGGTGGCGGCGCACCGACTGGCCGCCGGGCTGCGGCCGTGGTTCGGGGTCGCCAAGGTCGGACTCGAACTGTTCAGCGCCGCCGGGCCCGATGCCATCGGCTCCCTGCGCGACCTGGGTTACCAGGTGTTCCTCGACCTGAAGATGTGGGACATCCCGACGACCGTCAACCGGGCGTGCCGAGTGCTCGGGGCCCTCGGCGTCGAGTACCTGACGCTGCACGCGATGGGCGGTGTCGACATGTTGCGCGCCGGTGTCGAAGGACTCGTCGACGGTGCCGAGCGTGCCGGGTTGGACATCCCCACGGCGCTCGCGGTGACGGTGCTGACCAGCGACGCGTCCGCGCCCGAGCACATCGTGCCGAACCGGGTGCGCGTCGCGGTCGAGGGCGGCTGCACGGGGCTGGTGCTCGCGGCCGCCGACCTGCAGACCGCTCGTGAACTCGCGCCGCGACTCAAGCGCGTCGTCCCGGGGATCCGCCTGCCGGGTGCCGAGCGGAACGATCAGGCCCGCTCCGCCACGCCGCAGGAGGCGATCGCCAACGGTGCCGATCTGCTCGTCATCGGTCGCACGGTGACCCACGCCGAGGACCCGCAGGCCGCCGCTGCTGCCGTCGCCGCGGCCATCTGATCCGGGAGCCGTTCCGTTCGGATGGGCGCGCCGGAGGCCAGCGACGGGCGCGACCGGCCGGGTGACCCGGTGAACGGGTCCGATCGCGCCGCGGCCTTCGCCTGGGCCGCTGCGCAGCGCACCGCACGCGACTCGTTGGCCCGGTCGCTCGCCGAGGGCACCGCATCGCTGCGCGAGGTCGTCGGACGGGCGTGCGATGAGCCGTGGGGTTCGGCCACACTCCTGTTCGTGCTCGAGTCGCTGCCCGCCGCCCGCAAGGTCGACACCCGGCGCGCGCTGCGTCGCCTCGGACTCGACGGCGACGTGTCGGTGTGCGACCTCGACGACGCCACGTGCGACGTCGTGCTCCGCGAGTTCCCCCTCCCGACAGGCCCCGACGTGCCCGGTGGCGGGGTCGCGTCGTGACCGCCACCGGTGACGTACCGGGGACCCTCGCTCCCGGCACGGCCGTGATCGTGATCTCCGGCCCGGGCGGCGTCGGCAAGGGCACGATCGTCGAGCGACTGATCGCCGCCGATGACCACCTGTGGCTGTCGCGCTCGTGGACGACGCGTGAGCGCCGCCCCGGCGAGGCGCCCGATGCCTACCGATTCGCCACACGTGCCGAGTTCGAGGACCGGATCGCCGCCGGCGGGTTCCTCGAGTGGGTGGAGTTCCTCGACTATCTGCAGGGGAGCCCGGTCCCCGAGCCGCCGGCCGGCTGCGACGTGCTGTTCGAGATCGACGTCCAGGGCGCCGCCAACGTGGCCGCTCGGTACCCGGATGCCGTGCTGATCTTCGTCGACACCGTCGACCGGGCCACCCAGGCCGCCCGGCTGCGAGGTCGGGGGGACAGCGAGGAGCGGGTGGCGCAGCGTCTGGCCAAGGCGGACCAAGAGGTCGCCCGGAGCCGCGAACTCGACGTGGTGCGTGTCGTGAACGACGAACTCGACCGGGCCGTCGCCGAGGTGCAGGCGCTCATCGACCGGGCGCGGGTCCGGGCCCGTGGTGGGTCGGACTGAGGACCGCCTGCTACGGTGGACAGGCCGTCGGGGCAGTCCGGTCGCTGGAGTTCCAGTCGCTGCGCTTCCCCCCACCCGCCACGGAGGCTCTGTTGGCCGAGCGATCGAATTCCATGATGTCCCCGCCCGTCGAGGAGCTCCTCGAGCGGTGTGGTTCCAAGTTCTCGCTGGTCACGCTCGGCGCCCGTCGCGCCCGTGACATCAACACCTACTACCAGCAGCTCGGCGACGCGCTCGGGACCGTGGTGCCGCCGCAGGTGACGTCGACGGCCCGCAAGCCGCTGTCGATCGCCTTCGAGGAGATCGAGGCCGACAAGATCGAGGGTGTCGGTGGGGCCACCGGCAAGGAGATCCCGGCGGAGCTGCTCCCGAAGGTCGAGCTCGAGGCCGACGGCGAGATCGACTTCGACGCCGCGCTGCCGGTCGGTCCGGTCGACGGCGACGCCGACGCCTGAGCAGGATCGTCCGATGACGGCCTTCACCGGCCGCCGGGTCGTCCTCGGCATCTGCGGCGGTATCGCCGCCTACAAGGCCATCGAGGTCTGTCGCCGTCTCGTCGACGGCGGTGCGCACGTCGTGCCGATCATGACCGACGGCGCCACCCGCTTCATCGGCGAGGTCACCGTGTCGGCGTTGGCCTCGGAGCCGGTGCGCCGTTCGCTGTGGGATGCGGGCGACCCCATCCCGCACACCCAGTTGGGGCAGCAGGCCGACGTGATCGTCGTCGCTCCGGCCACCGCTCGGCTGCTCTCGGCCTATGCCGCGGGCTACTCGCACGACCTGCTCACCAACACGCTCATCGCCACCCGGGCGCCGGTGGTCGTCTGTCCGGCGATGCACACCGAGATGTGGGAGCACCCGGCCGTGCAGGAGAACCTGGCCACGCTGCGCGCCCGCGGCGTGTTCGTGGTCGAACCCGAGGCGGGGCGGCTCGCCGGCGGCGACGTCGGCACAGGCCGTCTGGCGGCACCCGAGGCGATCCTCGCCGGCATCGAGCACGCGCTCGTCTCGTCGGCAACCTCGGTCCGCGACCTCGAGGGGCTGCGGGTGCTGGTCAGCGCCGGCGGGACGCGGGAGCCGATCGACCCCGTCCGGTTCCTCGGCAACCGGTCATCCGGCAAGCAGGGCCACGCCCTCGCCGAGGAGGCCGCCGCCCGGGGCG
The DNA here is from genome assembly GCA_903953195.1 of uncultured Actinomycetes bacterium. Classification (GTDB taxonomy): domain Bacteria; phylum Actinomycetota; class Acidimicrobiia; order Acidimicrobiales; family Microtrichaceae; genus SXMI01. The sequence goes on along the minus strand of CAJBIS010000325.1, from coordinate 11,037 downwards.
CGCTGGTCACACTCGTGACCACGACCGAGCTGCCCGTGTCGGTCGGCATCGAGCGGGTCGCGGTGCAGACCGCGGATGAGCTGCATCGTGCGGTGAGCAGCCGAGCCGCCGATCAGGATGTGGTGGTCATGGCCGCAGCCGTGGCCGACTTCACGCCGGTGCACGTGGCGGACGCCAAGTTGAAGAAGCACGACGGGGTGCCGTCGATCGAGTTGCGCCCGACCGTCGACGTCCTCGCCGAACTCGGCGCCTCCCGCCGCGACGGTCAGACGATCGTCGGATTCGCCGCCGAGACGACCGACGTCGAGCGTCACGCCCGGGCGAAGCTCGAGGCGAAACAGGTCGACCTGCTGGTCGTGAACGATGTGTCGGCCGCCGGGGTCGGATTCGAGCACGACACCAACGAGGTGCTGCTGCTCGACCGATCGGGCACCGGTCGTCACGTGGCCCTCACCGACAAGCGTAGAGTGGCCGCTGCGGTCATCGATGCCGTAGTGAAGCTCCGCGCGAGCGGAACCTGAGAGCGCCCCGACGGACGGGGCCATGAGGGAGACAGCATGAGCAAGTGGACGTTCACCTCCGAGTCGGTGACGGAGGGCCATCCGGACAAGATGGCCGACCAGATCTCGGACGCGATCCTCGACGGCATCCTCGCCGGCGACGCCAATGCGCGTGTGGCGTGCGAGACGTTCGTGACCACCGGCCTGTGCATCGTCGGTGGCGAGATCACCACGTCCGGTTACGTCGACATCCCGAGCATCGTGCGCGACACGATCTGCTCCATCGGCTACGACCGTGAGAGCTACGGCTACGACGGCCACACCTGCGGCGTCATGGTCGCCATCGACCCGCAGTCGCCCGACATCGCCCAGGGCGTGGACGACTCCGAAGAGGTGCGTTCGGGCACCGCCGGTGAGGAGGACGACCTCGACAAGCAGGGCGCCGGCGACCAGGGAATGATGTTCGGCTACGCCTGCGACGAGACCGACGTGCTCATGCCGATGCCGATCCACCTGGCGCATCGCATGGCCGAGCGCCTCGCCGAGGTCCGCAAGGCGGGCACGGTGCCCTACCTGCGTCCCGACGGCAAGACCCAGGTCACGTTCGACTACGAGGACGGCCGTCCCGTGGCGCTCAAGACGGTGCTCATCTCGACGCAGCACAACGACGGTGTCGACCGGGACACCGAGATCCGGCCCGACCTGATCGAGCACGTGATCCGTCCGGTCATCCCCGAGCAGTTCGCGAACGACGACTACGAGGTCTTCATCAACCCGACGGGTCGCTTCGTGATCGGTGGTCCGGTCGGCGACGCCGGCCTGACCGGTCGCAAGATCATCGTCGACACCTACGGCGGCGCCGCCCGTCACGGTGGTGGCGCATTCTCGGGCAAGGACCCGTCGAAGGTCGACCGTTCGGCCGCCTACGCGGCCCGCTGGGTCGCGAAGAACGTCGTGGCCTCGGGTGCGGCGACGCGCTGCGAGGTGCAGGTCGCGTACGCCATCGGCGTCGCCCACCCGGTCTCGATCCTCGTCGAGACCTTCGGCACCAACACCGTCGACCCCGCCGCAATCGACGCGGCGGTGCGTGAGATCTTCGACCTCCGCCCGGCGGCGATCGTGCGTGACCTCGAGCTCCGTCGACCGGTGTTCAAGGAGACGGCGGCCTACGGCCACTTCGGCCGCACCGGCGACGCCTTCACCTGGGAGCGCACCGATCGTGTCGACGCGCTGAAGTCGCAGCTCGGCCTCGGCTGATCCGCAACGCCGACCGGCGGCAACGTCCTCCGGTGTCAGTGCCAGCGTGTTGACTCATCCCGTGGAGTCCACGTCACCGTCCACCGTCTCCGTCCTCGTCGACGTGCCGGCCATCGAGCGTGTCTTCGACTACCGGGTGCCACCCGCGCATGCGTCGCGTGTGACCATCGGGACGATGGTGCGGGTGCCGCTCGCCGGTCGTCGTGTCGACGGCTGGGTCGTGGCCCTGGACCCGCCCGCGCCCGTGGGCGTCGAACTGGCGGAGCTCACCCAGGTGAGCGGCGTCGGACCCGATGCCGACGTCATCGACCTGTGTCGTTGGGTGGCCTGGCGCTGGGCCGGTCGCGTGGCCACGGTCCTCCGGTCCGCCAGCCCGGACCGGCGGGTGAGTGCCGTCGGGGCCGTCCGTCACCGTCCGCCACAGCGTGGCGAGGCCGATGCGCTCGCGATCCGGGCACTCGACCGCGGCGCGGGCGTGCACGTGATCCAGGTGGCGCCCGATGCAGATCCGCTCGCTGTGGCGCACGCCGCTGCCGAACGCGGCCAGGTGATCGTCATCGCACCGGCCGTCTCCACGGTGGATCGCATCGGGCGTGGCCTGCGCGCCGCCGGTGCGGGCGCGGCCCGCTGGCCGCGCGACTTCGCCGCGGCCGCCGCGGGGGACGCCGTGATCGGCGGCCGGCCGGCGGTTCTCGCCCCCGCCCCGGCGCTCGCCGCGATCATCGTGTGGGACGAGCACGACGAGCGGCTCCAGCACGAGGGTGCGCCCACGTGGCACGCCCGAGAGGTGGCCGTCGAGCGCGCTCGGCGAGCTGGTGTGCCGTGTCTCCTGGTCTCGCCCGCACCGTCGCTCGAGGCGCGCCGATCTGCCACGTCGCCGCTCATCGCGGCCGAGCGCCCGGCACTCCGTTCCGGATGGGTGAATCTCGAGATCATCGATCGACGCGACGAGGACCGTGGTCGCAGCGGACTGTTCTCGCCCGCGCTGGTCACTGCGATCCGTGACACCGTCGCCGACGGCGGCCGCGTGTTGTGTCTGCTCAACCGAACCGGTCGGGCGCGCCTGTTGGTGTGCCGGTCGTGCGACGCGGTGGTGGAGTGCGACCAGTGTGGGTCCACGATGCTGCTCGGCGACGACGCGGAGCTCGTCTGCGCCCGGTGTCCGGCGCGGCGCCCGCAGATCTGTGCGTCGTGCGGCGGCACGGCGCTCGCGAACCTGCGTCCGGGGGTGAGCCGGGCCCGGGAGCAGCTCGAGGCGCTGGTCCGCGTCCCCGTCGTGGCCGTCACGGGCGGTGAGCGCACACGCGTCGGGGGCGATCCGGCAGTGGACGACGCGCCGGTGGTCATCGGCACCGAGGCGGTGCTGCACCGAGTGGCCTCCGCCGGACTGGTCGCACTTCTCGACGTCGACCAGGAACTGCTCGCACCCCGGTACCGGGCCACCGACGAGGCGCTCGCACTCCTGGTGCAGGGATCACGGGTCGCCTCGGGCGGTCCGTCCGTCGGCGCGGTCCGGGGGCGGCTGATGGTGCAGACCCGGATTCCGGATCACCCGGTGCTCCAGGCGGTGCTGCACGCTGATCCGGGTCGCCTCGTCGACGACGAGTGGAACCGCAGGGTGATGCTGGGCGACCCGCCCGCGGCCACGCTGGCGGTCGTGGGCGGTGAGGCGGCTCCGGCGTTCGTGGAGCGTCTCGGCAGGCCATCGGGCGTCGAGGTCATGGGGCCCGATGACAGCGGTCGTTGGCTGTTTCGCTCCGACGACCAGCGGGTGCTGCTCGATGCGCTCTCCGCCGTTGAACGACCGCCGGGTCGATTGCGGCTGTGGGTCGATCCCGCCCGCACCGGTTGAGGGTGTGGTCGGCGCAGGTCCGCCTCAGTGCGTGACGCGCAGGATGCGGTAACCCTGCCGTGAGCGCGTGCGCGCGACCTGCCAGCTGCGTGACTCCATCCACGACGCCAGCGAGTCCGCTCCGAGGTTGCGTTGCACGACCAGCCAGGCCTCGCCGCCGGGCAGCAGCCGGCCCATCCACGTCTCGAGCAGTTCGTGCAGCGCGGCCTTGCCGACGCGAATGGGAGGGTTCGACACAATGAGCCCGGGCCGCAGACTGTCGGGGACGTCATCGGGTGCGACGGTGTGCACGTCGAGCTCGTGTGCAGCGGCGTTGACCCGGCACAGGTCGGCGGCACGTGCGTTCACCTCGACGGCCCAGATCCGGCGATCGGGGGCACGTACGGCGGCGGCGCACGCGATCGGCCCGTAGCCCGCTCCGACGTCGACGACGGGACCTTCCGGCCACTCGCTCGGTGGCGGGAGTTCGAGCAGCAGGAGTTTCGTGCCCGGGTCGACACGCGTTCCCGAGAACACGCCGCGGTCGGTCCGCAACGTGAGGTGCAGGTCGGGGAGCACCAGGTCGACGGAGGCCGGCGCGCTGCTCGCGTCGGGCACGGACGAGAAGTAGTGACCGTGGTCGCCGTGGTCGCCGTGGTCGCCGTGGTCGCCGTGGGCGCCGTGGTCGCCTTGGTCGCCGTGGTCGGTTGCGCTCACGCCGGGCACGGTACCCTTGCGCCGTGGCCGTTCCGCACACCATCCGCATCGTCGGTGACCCGGTGCTCCGCCAGCGCGCCGAAGAGGTCACCGACATCACCGGGCGTCTGGTCCGGCTCGCCCGCGACATGTTCGAGACCATGTACGCCGCTCCCGGCATCGGTCTGGCGGCGCCCCAGGTGGGCGTGCAGCAGAGATTCTTCGTCTACGACCTCGGTGCCGGTGACGGACAGCAGGTGCTGATCAACCCGGAGATCGTCGAGTCCGACGGTGAGCTCGAGTTCTTCGAGGGCTGCCTGAGCGTGCCCGGCCTGCACTTCGACATCGTCCGCCCCGCCGCCATCCACGTCACCGGGGTCGACCTGGACGGCAACGAGGTGTCGTTCGAGGCCGACGACCTGCTCGGCCGCCTGATCCAGCACGAGCTCGACCACCTCGACGGCATCCTGCTGCTGGAGCGACTCGACGAGGATCAGCGCAAGGAGGCCCGGCGGGCCATCCGTCAGCTGCAGATGCGCGATGCCGAGGACGACGCCGACGGGTCGTCTCGTCGATCGTTCTTCGGCCTGCGGTGAGACTGATCTACTTCGGCACGCCCGAGGCGGCGGTGCCACCGCTGCGGGCGCTCGTCGAGGCCGGCCACGACGTCGTCCTGGTGGTGAGCGGGCCGGACCGACGGCGGGGCCGTGGTTCGGCGACGTCGCCCAGTCCGGTGAAGGCTGCGGCGCTCGAGTTGGACCTCCCGGTGAGCGACGACCCCTCGGACGCGCTCGCCGTCGCCGCCGAACTCGGGGTCGTGGTGGCGTTCGGACGGATCCTGTCGGATGACCTGCTGGCTCACGTTCCGATGGTGAACCTGCACTTCTCGCTGCTGCCTCGCTGGCGCGGGGCCGCTCCCGTCGAACGGGCGATCCTCGCCGGCGACGACATCACCGGTGTGTGCGTGATGGCCGTCGAGTCCACCCTCGACACCGGCGGCGTGTACCGCCGTCTCGATGTCGCGATCGACGACGACCGGTCCGCTGCCGAACTGCGGTCGCAGCTCGTGGAGCAGGGGAGCGCGCTGCTCGTCGAGGCGCTCGCCGAGGGACTCGGCGATCCGGAGCCGCAGGCCTCAGACGGAGCGACGTACGCCGCGAAGCTCACTCCCGACGACGTGCACCTGGACTGGGACGGACCGGCGGTCGACGTGCTGCGCCGCGTGCGCGTCGGTGGCGCCTGGACCGAGTTCCGGGGCCACCGCCTCAAGGTGCTCGCCGCCCGCGCCTCCGCCGGAGCCGTCGCCGCGGAGCCCGGCGTGCTCGACGGCGTCCGCGTGGCGTGTGGTGACGGGGCGGCGGTGGAACTCGTCACGGTGCAGCCCTCGGGCAAGGCGGCCATGTCCGCGTCCGATTTCGTCAACGGCTACCGGCCGACAGCGGACGAGCGACTCGGCGCGTGACGGCCGCTGACGCTCCGGGGGTCGCCGCTCGGCGCCTCGCGCTCGACGTGTTGGCCCGCATCGAGGACGACGGCGCGTACGCGAACCTGGCGTTGCGCACCGCCCTCGACCGGAGCGACCTCGTCGACGTGGACCGGCGCATGGTCACCGATCTGGTGGCGGGGACCGAACGCCGGCGGCGGGCACTCGACCATCTTGTCGACCGGTTCCTCACGTCGGATCCACCTCCGGCGGGCCGTCGAGCGCTGCGACTCGGTGCCTACCAACTGGCCTACCGCGACGATCTGCCGGACTACGCCGTGGTGTCCTCGACGGTCGCCGCCGCCCCGAAGCGGTTCCGTGGACTGGTCAACGCCGTCCTCCGACAGGTCGCCACGACGCCGAGGACGTTCCCGTCGCCCGGGATCGAGCTGAGCTATCCCGACTGGGTCGTCGAGCGGCTCACCACCGACCTGGGCGAATCGACGGCGCTCGACGCCCTCGCCGCCATGAACGTGGCGCCGTCGGCGCACCGACGTGACGACGGGTACACGCAGGACCTGGCGTCGCAGTGGGTGGCGACGGCGGTGGAGGCCGGCCCGGGCGACCGTGTGCTCGCCGTGTGCGCGGCGCCGGGGGGCAAGGCGACGGCCATCGCGTCGTCGGGTGCGGTGGTCGTCGCCGCGGAACTCGGTGCCGCCCGGGTACCGCTGGTGGCCGCAGCCGCCGCTCGCTACGGGCACGGCTCGACGTTCGCGGTGCGTGCCGACGGGCTGCACCCGGCGGTGCGCCCCGGATCGTTCGACCGGGTGCTGGTCGATGCGCCGTGCTCGGGACTCGGCGTGCTCCGTCGTCGGCCCGATGCCCGTTGGCGGATCGCCGCCGACGCGCCCGATCGGCTGGGCGCGCTGCAGACGCAGCTCGTCGAGGCCGCCGTCCCGCTCGTGCGGCCGGGTGGGCTGCTGGTGTTCAGCGTGTGCACGCTCACCGTGGCCGAGTCGACCGCCGTCGACGACCGGTTGGCCGAACGTCACCCCGAACTGGCGCCGCTCCCCGCGCTCGGCGAACCGTGGCTGCCGTGGGGCCGGGGCTCGATGCTCCTGCCGCAGGCGGCCGACACCGACGGCATGGTCGTCTTCCGGTACCGGGTTCCCGTCGGATCGTCGGCGACCTCGCCGGTAGAGTCGGGCCCATGAGCGACACCTCCACCGACACCCGCCGGCTCCAGGCCAAGGTGCTCACGGTCTCCGACAGCGTCGACGCCGGCCAACGTGAGGACGTCACGGGTGCGGCCCTCGTGGCGCTGCTCGGCGACGCCGGCTACGACGTGATCGAGCACCGGGTGGTCGCCGACACCGTTGAGGAGGTGTCGAACGCCCTGAGCTACATGGCCTACGGGTTCAACGGTCTGATCGTCACCACGGGCGGTACCGGGTTCGCGCCGCGGGACATCACGCCGGAGGCCACGACCCGCATCCTGGACCGACCGGCGCCGGGCCTCGCCGAGGCGATGCGAGCCGTCAATCCGCTCGGTCGTCTGTCACGCAACACTGCGGGGATCCGGGGTGCGGCGCTGATCGTGAACACCCCGGGCAGCACCTCGGGCGCCTGCGAGATGCTCGGGGCCGTCATCGACGTGCTGCCGCATGCGCTCGACCTGCTCTCGGGGGCCGTGTCGCGACACGACTGAGCGCCGGTCACGCCGCGAACCGCCGTGGGCCATTCCGGCGGTCGGCGACTAGCATCGGCTCCCCATGACCGACGAGGCTCACGACACCCGGCGCGCCGATGCGTTCGACCGGGAGTGCATGACACGGGCCATCGCCGCGGCCGGTCGTGTGCGCTGCATCACGAGCCCGAATCCGTGGGTCGGCGCGGTGGTGCGCACCCGTGATGGCGCCATCTACGAGGGCGCCACCCGGCGTCCCGGTGAGGCGCACGCCGAGATCGTGGCCCTCGAGGCGGCCGGGCCGGATGCCAGCGGTGGCACGCTGTACGTCACGCTCGAGCCGTGCGACCACACCGGCCGGACGGGACCGTGCACCGAGGCCATCATCTCCGCCGGCATCACCCGGGTGGTGGTCGGTGTCGAGGATCCGGATCCACTGGTTTCGGGTCGGGGGATCGAGCGGCTCCGCGACTCCGGGCTCGCCGTGGAGGTGGGGGTCCAGGCCGAGCAGGTCACGAACCAACTCGCGCCCTACCTGAAGCACCGTCGCACTGGTCGGCCGTGGGTGGTGCTGAAGCTCGCGGCCAGCCTCGACGGTGGAACCGCGGCGCCCAACGGATCGAGTCAGTGGATCACGTCGCCGCCCGCCCGGGCCGACGGTCACCGGCTGCGCGCCGAGTCCGACGCGATCCTGGTCGGTTCCGGGACGGTGCGCCGAGACGATCCGTCACTGACGGTGCGCGACTACCGCGATCCGCTGTCGCCGGAGCCGGGGTCGCTCGACCCCCGCCGCATCGTGCTCGGCGCGGCGCCAGCTGACGCCGCGGTGCGGCCGTGCACCGAGTTCAAGGGCGATCTCGGCGAGATCCTCGATCAGCTCGGCGAGGAGGGCGTCATCCAGCTGCTCGTCGAGGGTGGCGCGTCGGTGGCGGGAGACTTCCACCGGGCCGGGCTCGTCGACCGCTACGTCATCTACGTCGCACCGGCACTCTTCGGCGGACACGATGCCGGCGGCCTCTTCGGTGGCCACGGAGCGTTCGACATCTCCGAGCTGTGGCGAGGTCGATTCATCTCCGTCGATCGGGTCGGGGACGACCTGCGCATCGAACTGGCGCCGCTGGCCGGCGGAGGCGACTGAGGCGTCGTGTTCACGGGCATCGTCGAGGAACTGGGCCGGGTCGCGTCGCTCGACGGGCCGCGGCTGCGGATCGAGGCCGAGACCGTCCTCGCGGATGTCGAGCTCGGCGCGTCGATCGCCGTCAACGGCTGCTGCCTCACGGTCGTCGACTGGGGAGACGACTGGTGGATGGCGGACGTGAGCGACGAGACGTTCCGTCGCACGTCGCTCGGTTCGCTGCATCCCGGTGACGTCGTCAATCTGGAGCGGCCCGTCCGGCTCGAGGACCGGCTGGGCGGCCATCTGGTCCAGGGTCACGTGGACGCGGTCGGCGAGGTGGTGGTCTCGGCCCCCGACCTGCGGGTGCGCATGCCCGAGTCGTTGCTCCGCTACGTGGTCGAGAAGGGGTCGATCACGGTCGATGGCGTCAGTCTCACCGTGGTCGACGTCCTCGACGACGGCTTCACGGTCGCGGTGATCCCGCACACGTCGGACGTCACGACGCTCGGTCGTCGTCGACCGGGCGATGCCGTGAACCTCGAGGTCGACGTCATGGCCAAGTACGCAGAGCGGCTCCTGTCGGGGTTCGTCTCGGGATCGCAGGAGAACATCGATGGAGCGTGAACCAGTGGACGAACAGGGGAGCACCAGCTCGGCGTTCGCGTCGATCGAGGATGCCGTGGCGGCGATCGCCCGCGGCGAGATCGTGGTCGTGGTCGACGACGAGGACCGCGAGAACGAAGGTGACCTGATCATGGCGGCCGAGGCCGCCACCCCGGAGAAGATCACGTTCTTCGTGCGGCACACGTCGGGCGTGATCTGCGCGCCGCTACCGGGCGACCGGCTCGATGAGCTCGAGATCCCGTTGATGGTGCGCGACAACACCGAGTCGCATCGCACCGCGTTCACGTACTCGGTGGACTTCGTGCACGGCACGTCCACGGGCATCTCGGCGGCCGATCGCTCGGCCACCCTGCAGGCGCTCACGGATCCGGGGACCCGGCCCGCCGATCTGGCCCGCCCCGGCCACATCTTCCCGTTGCGTTACGCCGAGGGCGGGGTGCTGAAACGGGCCGGTCACACCGAGGCGGCCGTCGACCTGGCCCGCATGGCCGGGCTGTATCCCGCGGGCGTCCTGTGCGAGATCGTGAACGATGACGGCACGATGGCCCGCGTCCCCGACCTCATCGAGTTCTGCAGGGAGCACGGACTGCTGTTGATCTCGATCGCGCAGTTGATCCACTACCGGCGCCAGAACGAGAAGCTGGTCCGCCGCGTCGCCGAGGCGCGGATCCCGACGCAGTGGGGCGACTTCAACTGTTACGTGTACGAATCCCTGCTCGACGGGGAGCAGCACGTGGCGATGGTCCGTGGCGCCGTCCAGGGCGAGGAGGACGTGCTGGTGCGCGTGCACTCCGAGTGTCTCACCGGCGACGTCTTCGGATCGCTCCGCTGTGACTGCGGCGTGCAGCTCGACGCCGCCATGCAGCTGATCGCCGAGGAGGGGCTCGGCGCGCTGATCTACCTGCGAGGCCACGAAGGACGCGGCATCGGGCTCGGCCACAAGATCCGTGCCTACTCACTGCAGGAGCAGGGCCGCGACACGGTCGAGGCGAACGTCGAACTGGGCCTGCCGATCGACTCCCGCGAGTACGGCATCGGTGCGCAGATCCTCAACGACCTCGGCATCACCACGATGCGCCTGATGACGAACAACCCGGCGAAGTACGGCGGACTCGAGGGCTTCGGGCTGGAGATCACCGGACGGGTGCCGGTGACGTCGACGCCGAACCCCGAGAACATCGAGTACCTGCGTACCAAGCAGGAACGCATGGGTCACCTGCTCGGCGACCTGGACACCTAGGAGGCACCGTGGGCAAGAACTTCCGGGGATCCTCGGCGTCCGAACACGCCATCGACGGTTCCGATGCGCGGCTGGGCATCGCGTGCGCGCGCTGGAACGACGCCATCACGTCGCGGTTGCTCCGCGGCGCCACCGAGCGCGCCGCCGAACTCGGCGTCGGTGCGGACGACCTGGACGTGGCCTGGGTGCCGGGCGCGTTCGAACTGCCGCTCGCGGCGCAGGCCATGGCGCAGACCGGCCGCTACGACGCCGTGGTGGCACTCGGGTGCGTGATCCGTGGTGACACGGCCCACTTCGAGTACGTCGCCGGACCGGCGTCGACCGGGATCATGGACGCCCAGCTCTCGACGGGTGTGCCGATCATCCTCGGCGTGCTGACCACCGAGAACCGGCGTCAGGCGCTGGTGCGCTCGGTCGTGGACGGTGACGTCGTCGGCGACAACAAGGGCGCCGAGGCCGTCGACACGGCGCTCGAGATGGTGGCCCTGCTCCGCGCCGTCAACGCCGGCTGAACCCGTTCTGCGGCGAACCCGTCCTGCGGCGGACCCGTCCTGCGGCGCTCAGTTCCAACCGCGTCGGGCCGCGGCGAAGGCGGCCACGACCGCGAACGCCGTGGCGACATTGAGCGAGTCGGCGGCTCCCGCCATGGGGATGCGTACGAC
>CAJBIS010000324.1 GCA_903953195.1 uncultured Actinomycetes bacterium | reverse complement strand
CTGATCGAACAGGGCGACCTGCCCGGACTCGACGCGCTGCGCGGCGCGTCGAACGCACACGACTGAGGAGGCTCGGACGCATGGCCGAGGAACGAACGCCGATCATCAGCGGCAACTGGAAGATGCACAAGAACCACTTCGAGGCCATCCAGGCGGTGCAGAAGCTGCACTACCGGCTGGGCGAGGAGGAGCAGGAGGGCGTCGTCGTGACGGTGCATCCTCCGTTCACCGACCTGCGGTCCGTGCAGACGCTCATCGAGAGCGACCGCATGCACATCGTCCTGGGTGCGCAGAACTGCTTCTACGAGAACGAGGGCGCGTTCACCGGTGAGGTGTCGCCGGCGATGCTCGCCAAGCTCGACGTCGCCTACGTCATCCTGGGCCACTCCGAACGCCGTCAGGACTTCGGTGAGACCGACGAGATGGTGAACCGCAAGGTGAAGGCCGTGCTCGCGCACCAGATGATCCCGATCCTGTGCTGCGGTGAGACGCTCGAGGAGCGTGAGGCCGGTCAGGCCGAGTCGAAGGTCGACACGCAGATCCGTGCGGGACTCGCCGGACTGAAGGCCTCGCAGGTCGCCGGCCTGGTCATCGCCTACGAGCCGATCTGGGCGATCGGTACCGGCCGGACGGCCACGTCCGAGGACGCCCAGGCCATGTGCGCCCACATCCGCTCGATCATCGCGGATGCTGCCTCGGCCGACGCCGCGGCCGCCGTCCGGATCCAGTACGGCGGCTCGGTGAAGCCCGGCAACATCGCCGAGCTCATGCGCATGCCCGACATCGACGGTGCACTCGTCGGTGGAGCGAGCCTCGAGCCCGACGAGTTCGCGGCCATCGTCCAGTTCCGCCAGCACTGACCCGATCCGCTCCGCCGGCACAGTTCTGAATCGGCACGGTTCTGAACTGGCACGGTCGAGCGGCTAGCATCTGCACCCGTGGACATCGTCAAGATCATCCTCTGGGTGCTCCAGTTCGGCCTGGGGATCGGCCTCATCTTCCTGGTGCTGATCCACTCGGGTCGCGGCGGCGGACTCTCCGACATGTTCGGCGGCGGTCTCGGCGCATCTGCAGCGGGATCGACCGTCATGGAGAAGAACCTCGATCGCATGACCGTGGTGATCGCTCTCCTGTTCGCGTTCAACACCCTCGTGTTCGCGCTGCTCTTCGACGCCTGATATCGACGCCTGACGTCGATGCTGTCGGTCACGGCGGCTCAGCCGAGGATTCGTCGGCCCTCTCGTCGACGACGGAACGCGCCGACGGCCTCGCCGACCGCACCGCCCACGACGGCACCCGCAACGACGTCGCCCGGGTAGTGGACGCCCGTGTGGATGCGTGACCACGACACGGCCGCTGCGGCGACCCGCAGGGGGAGCGCCACCCATGGCAGCTCGCCGCCGAAGGCAGTGGCGAACGCGAACGCCGAGGCCGAATGGCCCGACGGGAACGACGGTGAGGTGGGCAGTGGGACGTGCCGGTCGGTGAGCACCCCGTGCAGTTCGCGGTCGGGCCGTCGCCTCGGAAGGATGTTCTTGAGCGGCACGTTCACGATGAACGCCGTGATGCCGATGGCGACCGCGCCGTCGAGCGCCGCCCGGCGTCCCCGTTTGCCGCCGACGAGGGCGCTGACGCCGGCGACGCCGAACCAGAGCATCGAGTGATCCGCGATCAGGGACAGACGTCGGAGCCGGTCGTCAAGAGCTGGTGTCGGAACCTCGGCGACCGCGGCGTAGATGGCCTGATCGATGTCGCCGAACTCCCGCACCATGTCGACCAGGCCGGCGGTGCCGGGTCGGTCGCCGAGGGCGCCCTCGAGACGGTCCGACACCCGGCGTGAGGCCGCGTGGGAGTCGATCGGCGGCTCGAGCTCGTCGGATCCGTAGGGTGGTGGCGTCCCATCGGTCGAGGAGGTCATGGTCGAAGTGTCCCACGCCACGTCACCCTCCGCGCCCGCAGGCACGGCGCTGACGATCAGTGGTCGCCGGCGCCTGTTGGCGGTCGCCGCCCTCGGCCTCGGGCCGTTCGGGGCGATCGCACTCGTCGTCGGGCTCGCGCACGGACTTCCCGAGGTGTTGCTCGCCGCAGTGGCGTTCGTCCCCGCGGCGCCGTGTGCGTGGATCGCGCTCGGTCGGCGAGGACTCGTGCGGGTTGTCTGGACGTCTGCTGCGGTGTCGTTCCTGCTGCTCGCGTTGTACCTCGTGTGGTTGTCCGATCGGGAAGTGCTGTGGGTGTTCGTCGGTGCGGCCGCGATCTTCCTGGCGGGTTCCGCCGGTGTCGCCGCGTTGCATCGGGTTCCGGTCGAGGGGCAGGTGGTGCGCCGGCGAGCAGAGCGGCGTCCGAGCCGTGCGGTGCTGTTCATCAACCCCCGCTCGGGTGGCGGCACTGCTCGGCGTGTCG
>CAJBIS010000323.1 GCA_903953195.1 uncultured Actinomycetes bacterium | reverse complement strand
CGTGGTCGTTCACCGTTCGCAGGTCGCGTCGGCGAGGCGGTCGCCGCGCCAGCACTCACGCTCGTCGACGATCCGCTCGACGTGTTGGCTCCGACCGCGGCCGACATCGACGGTGAGGGACTCGCATGTCGCCGGGTCGAGCTGATCGGCGGAGGTGCCCTGCACGGCTACCTCCACAACGCCTACACCGGGCGCTCCATGGGAACGGTGTCGACGGGGTCGGCATCACGGGGCAGCCACCGGTCGGCGCCCTCGGTCGGTCCGCGGTCGATCCGACCGGCACCCGGCTCCGGCGGCCTGGCCGACGTGGTCGCCGGAGTGGGGAACGGGTTGCTCGTCCGTGAACTCTCCGGCCTGCACTCGGGTGTGAACCCGACGTCGGGCGACCTGTCGGTCGGAGTGGAGGGCCGCATGATCCGTGGCGGCGAGCTCGCCGAGGCCGTACGCGAGGTGACGATCGCGTCGACGCTGCCGAGGATGCTGCTCGACATCGTGGCGCTCGGCGACGACCTCAACCTGTTCCCGTGGGAATCGGCGGGTGTCACGCTCGCCGTGGCCGATGTGATGATGTCGGGGACATGACCGACCGCAGCGACGACGAAGTCGAACTCCTCACCACCGCTCGAGCGCTGTGCGACCGGGCGCAGCCGGGTGAGCGGATCGAGGTGCTGCTCAGCCGAGGCACGGGCACCACCGTGAAGGTCTTCGGTGGTGAGATCGAGTCGCTCACCTCGGCGGGTGCGTCGGGTGCCGGGATCCGCGTGATCCGCGACGGCCGGCAGGGCTTCGCGCACTGCGGCTCGCTCGATCGTGACGTGCTCGACGACACGCTGGCCGAGGCTCGTGACAACCACACGTTCGCCGAGCCGGACGAGTTCAACGGGCTGGCCGAACCCGACGGTGTCGCCGCCATCGATCTGGATCTGTGGTCCGAGGCGGTGCTCGGGACGGCGACCGATCGAAAGGTCGAATTCGCGCTCGAGTTGGAGCGGCGGGTGACCGGGATCGACCCCCGAGTCACCTCGGCTCGTTCGACGGCCTACGGCGATGGTTGGTCGGTCTTCGCGCTCGCGAGCACCGAGGGCATCGAGGTCACGTCGCGGGGCGCGTCGTGTTCGATGTCGACCCAGCCGCTGGCGCGCGACGGCGACGAGACGCAGACCGGCTGGTCCTACGACGCCGGTCGCGACCCGGAGGCCCTCGACATCGAGCGCACGGCCGCCGAGGCCGTCGAACGCGCCACCCGTCTGCTGGGCGCCACGAAACCGGCGTCGTCGAAGCGGACGATCCTGCTCGAACCGCGACTGGCCTCGATGCTCCTGGGCATCGTGTCCGGAATGCTGTGCGGCGATGCCGTCGTGAAGGGGCGGTCGCCGTTCGCCGACCGGGTCGGCGAGCAGGTGGCGGCATCGGGCCTGACGTTGGTCGACGACCCGACCCGGACCGAGTCGCTCGCCGCGGACCGCTTCGATGGCGAAGGTCTGGCGTGTCGCCGGAATCCGCTGATCGCCGACGGCGTGCTGCAGGGGTTCCTGCACGACTCGTACACCGCCCGTCGGAGCGGCACGACGTCGACCGGCTCGGCCGTGCGCGGGACCCGTTCGTTGCCGGGAGTCGGGGCGCAGCTCCTCGTCATGGAGCCGGGAACTCGTTCGTTCGACGAGCTCGTCGCGTCGATCGACCACGGCCTGTTCGTGACGTCGTTCGCCGGGCTGCACTCGGGGGTCAATCCGACGTCCGGTGACTTCTCGGTCGGCGCCGACGGGATCCTGATCTCGGGTGGCGAGCTCGCCGGTCCCGCCCGCGAGATGACGGTGGCGTCGACACTGCAGCGGCTGCTGCTCGACATCCGTGAGGTCGGCGGCGACTTCGAGTGGCTCGCCGGTGGCGACGGCGTGTGCTCGCTCGTCATCGACGACGTGTCCGTCGCCGGCTCCTGACCGACGCCGACCACGACCGTCGAGCACCGTTCATCTGCGAACGACGATCGAGATGCCCCCGACGAGCGCGGCGTGCGCGGTGGCTGCGGCCTCGGCCTCGGCGACCGACAGCACGGCGGTGTCCCCGTCGGTACTGATCACCGTCGCCGAGTGGGCGACGACCGTGGCCGAGCTGTTCGTGACGGGCGACGCCTCGACGTCGGTGACGACGTCGACGTGATCGCCGGTGTCGATCGCCGGCGCGACGTCACCGAGTTGCAGCACGACCGCCGCCCGACCGGGTTCGAGCTGCGATGCCAACGGTGAGCGGCCCGACGGGGCCACATCGGCTGAGGTGAGTTCCTCGCCGCGTTCGATCGACCGGGTGGCGCGTTGGCCGGGGTCGATGCCGGTGAGCGTGTCGTCCGGCAGGGCGGCGATGGGTCGTTCGGCGCTGGCGAGCACGCTCGTGTCGAGCAGGGTGCCGGCCTCGATCCGTCGAGACGCCACGACGACCGTTGTGGTCCGACCCCAGCTGTCCCGTCGGGTGTCGGCATCGCTCACGATGTCGTGCACCACCACGGCCAGACCGGCTGCCGCACACCACGCCATCACCCGGCGACGTGCCGCCCGCCGCATCATCGGCGAAGCGTGGTACCTGGAACGGAGCGCGGCGACCCGCCCTGGCGGATCCATGGGAGGCCGGCGACGTCGCGATCGGTCGGGGCGCACGATGGGTCGGGTGGGCACGACACCTCGCAGTCCGGGAGGGACTCGACGGGTCGGGGGAAGCGACGGTGCGGGCGTCTGCGACGCCGAACTCAGTCGGTGACGTCGGCGCCGACGCCGAGACGCTCGCCGGCGAAGCGGACGTCGGCGGGTGCCCCTTCGGTCGGCAGCGTGAGCAACTCGTGGCCGTCCTCGGTGACGAGGATCGTGTGCTCGAACTGGGCCGAGCGCTGGAGGTCACGTGTCACGACCGTCCAGCCGTCGTCCCACATCTCGAGCTTCGGACTCCCGAGGTTCACCATCGGCTCGATCGTGAAGGTCATGCCGGGCAGCAGCACCGTGTCGTTGCGCGGGTCGTAGTAGTGCGGGATCTGCAGCGATGTGTGGAACTGGTCGCCGATGCCGTGACCGATGAACTCCCGCACGACGCCGTAGCCCTTGGGGTTGGCAACGTCCTCGATGGCACGACCGATCTCGTAGATGCGGGCGCCGGGACGCACCACGCTGATACCGGCATGCATCGCTTCACGGGTGTCGGCCACGAGTTGGGCGGAGCGCTCGTCGACGTCCCCCACCAGGAACGTGGCCGAGGTGTCGCCGTGGACGCCCTCGATGTAGGCGGTGACGTCGACGTTGACGATGTCGCCGTCCTGCAGTCGGCGAGCGTCGGGGATGCCGTGGCAGATCACCTCGTTGACCGAGGTGCACAGCGACTTCGGGTACCCGCGGTAGTTGAGCGTCGACGGGAACGAGCCGGCCTCGACCATCGCCTCGTGGCCGATGCGGTCGAGTTCGTCGGTGGTGATGCCGGGCCGGACGTGGCGGCCGACCTCGATCAGGGCGTCGGCGGCGACCCGGCCGGCGACCCGCATGGCGGTGATCTCGTCGTCGGTGCGAATGGCCCGGCTCGCTCGTTCCGACGGCTGGCCGGTGGCGGCGTAGTCAGGCCGGACGATTCCTGGCGGCACGGTGCGCATGGGCCCGATCAGCCCGGGAACCACCGGTGAGGACGGTGGCGGGGGCAGGGCGGGGCGGCGCTTGCGTTTCGACATCAGACCTCATGGTACGTGAGGCCGGTCGACCCGCACGCAGCGGCCATCGGGCCGCGCGGCCCGGACCGGTGTGGGCTCAGTCGGATGACGAGCCGGACGAGCCGCCGGTCGACGAGCTCGAGGACGACGACCCACCGCTCGACGAGGTGCCGCCCGACGAGCCGGAATCCGACCCGGTGCCACCGCTGGAGCCACTCGACGACGAGTCGCTCGACGACGACCCGGACGACGAACCGGACGATGGCGTCGAGGAGCCGCTCGACGAGGTCGACGAGCTCGAGGACGAGCCCGATCGGCTGTCGGTCTTGTAGAAGCCCGAGCCCTTGAACGAGATACCGACCGGTGAGAACACCTTGCGAACCTCGTCGCTGCCGCAGTCGGGGCACGCCGACGGCGGGTCGTCGGTGAACCCGAGTTGCATCTCGAAGTGGTGGCCGCAGTTGCGGCACTTGAACTCGTACAGCGGCACCGAAGCCTCCGGAGGTGTCGTCGGACCGGGTGCAGACCCTACCGGCCGCGCCGCGCCGGATCGAAGTGGGAGGTTCTGCCCACGCCGTTCCGCCGGCGCCTTGGATACGCTGACGGCGGGTTCGAGGACGGTGTCTGCAGCGAGGGGTCGGGCGGTGGCGCCCGGAACGAGAACGAGGTGGGGCTACCCATGGGGACAGTGAAGAAGGCGGTCATCCCGGCAGCCGGTCTGGGAACGCGTTTCCTCCCGGCGACGAAGGCGCAGCCGAAGGAGATGCTCCCGGTCGTCGACAAGCCGGCGATCCAGTACGTGGTCGAGGAGGCGGTCGCCGCCGGGATCGACGACATCCTGATCATCACCGGTCGCAACAAGCGCACGCTCGAGGACCACTTCGACCGGAACTTCGAGCTCGAGCACCAGCTCCGTTCGAAGGGCAAGACCGGCGACCTCGCCGACGTCGTCGAACTCGCGGAGCTCGCCGACATCCACTTCGTCCGCCAGGGCGAGCCGCTCGGACTGGGTCACGCGGTGTCGGTCGCCCGCAAGCACGTCGGGAGCGAACCGTTCGTGGTGATGCTCGGCGACGACATCATGCACGCCGACTCGACGGTGCTGTCCGACATGATCAAGACCTTCGACGAGACGCACTCGTCGGTCGTGGCGCTCATGGAGGTGCCACAGGACCAGATCTCGGCGTACGGCTGCGCCGGCGTGACCGATCGGGACGGTGCCCGCTGCCGGATCACCGAGATCGTGGAGAAGCCCAGCCCCGAGGACGCGCCGTCCAACCTGGGCGTGATGGGTCGCTACCTGTTCACCCCGGCGATCTTCGACGAGCTCGAGCACGTCGAACCCGGCGTCGGTGGCGAGATCCAGCTGACCGACGCGATCGCTCGACTGCTCGTCGACGACGCGGTGCTCGGGTATGTGTTCAGCGAGGGGCGCTTCGACATCGGCAAGAAGATCGACTACCTGCGGGCCACCGTGGAGCTCGCGCTCGAGCGCGATGACCTGGGCCCTGAGTTCCGAACCTTCCTGGCGCAGGTCTGCGCCCGCGAAGGTCTCTGCTGAGCCGACGTTCCGACCTGCGCCGCTGACGGCGGCGTGTGGCAACCTCGGTCGGTGATCCCGCTCGACGACGCACTCGCCCACGTCCGCGACCGCGTCCGACCGCTGCCATCCCAGCGGGTACCGCTCGCCCGGGCGGTGGGCTGCGTGACCGCGGAACGCGTCACGGCGTCGACGCCGGTGCCGCCGTTCGACAACAGCGCCGTCGACGGGTTCGCGCTGGGCGATGTCTCGCCGCCGCCGGGCACGTGGCACCGGGTGGTCGCGACCGTCGCCGCGGGCGACACGGGTGACGTGCGGATCGAGCCGGGTGCCGCGGCGCGGATCATGACGGGTGCACCGGTGCCGCCGGGGACCAGGGGCGTGGCGATGGTCGAGCACACGTCGCTGCGACCACGCCCGGATGGCGGCGAGGACGTCTGTGTCGACCGCGCCGTGGCGGCCGACGCCAACATCCGTCGAGCGGGCGAGGACCTGGCCGCCGGTGACGTGGCCGTCGATGAGTCGGTGCTGCTGCGTCCCGCTCATCTGGGAGTGCTCGCGTCGGTCGGACGGAGTGAGGTCGACGTGGTGGGTTGTCCGACCGTGGCCGTGCTGTCGACCGGCGATGAACTCGTGCCCCCCGGCACGCCGCTGCGACGGGGCCAGATCCCGGACTCGAATCGTGGGGTGCTCATCGCACTGTGCCGAGCGGCAGGTTGCGAGGTGGTCGACCTCGGGCTCGTGGGCGACGACGAGGATGCGGTCGAGCGTGCGCTCCGTGCCGGCGCCGCCTCGGCCGACGTGATCGTGAGCAGCGGTGGCGTGTCGATGGGCGACTTCGATCCGGTGAAGGCCGTGCTCGGGCGCATCGCGGACATGCGCTGGATGCAGATTGCGATCAAGCCGGCGAAGCCGTTCGCGTTCGGGGTGCTCGATGGTGTCCCCGTGTTCGGCCTGCCCGGGAATCCGGTGAGCTCGGTGGTGTCGTTCGAGCTGCTCGCCCGACCGGCGCTGTGTCGGATGGCCGGGTTGCCCTTCGCCGGACGACCGTCGTTCACCGCCGTCGCCGGAGAGGGGTTCCGGCGTCGGGAGGACGGCAAGACCCACTACGTCCGGGTGCGCGTCGACGACTCCACGGATGATCTGCCCTCGGTGCGCTCGACCGGTGGTCAGGGCTCGCACCAGATGTCGGCGCTCGCGTCCGCGGACGGCCTGGCGGTGCTTCCCGACGGGCCGGGGGTCGAGGCGGGCGAACGACTCCAGGTGATCCCGCTCGACTGAGCGGCGGTTCGCCGGCCGCAGCGCTCCCGTAGGCTCACGGCATGGAGCAGCTCACGGACGGGTTCGGGCGGGTGCACCGTGACCTGCGCATCTCGGTCACGGACCGGTGCAACTTCCGATGCTCGTACTGCATGCCACCCGAGGGGCTGCAGTGGCTCGATCGTGCCGAGCTGCTCACCTTCGAGGAGATCACCCGGATCGCCTCGATCGCCGTCGGCGAGTTCGGCATCACCTCGATCCGCCTGACCGGCGGCGAGCCGACGGTCCGCGCCGACCTCGACCGGTTGGTCGCGTCGCTGAGTCCGCTCGGTGCGGACCTGTCGCTGACGACGAACGGCACGCGGTTGGTGTCGCTGGCGTCCGCGCTCGTCGACGCCGGACTGCGTCGCATCAACGTCTCCATCGACTCGCTTCGACCCGAGCGCTTCGCCGAGCTCACCCATCGCGACGAACTCGATGAGGTGCTCGCCGGTCTCGACGCCGCGCAACGCGCCGGGCTCGATCCGGTGAAGGTCAACTGCGTCGTGATGCGCGGTGTCAACGACGACGAGCTCGTCGACTTCGCCGTCTTCGGACGTGAGCGCGGTGTCGTCGTCCGGTTCATCGAGTTCATGCCGCTGGACGCGCAGGGCGACTGGAACGCCGCATCCGTCGTGTCGCAGCGCGAGATCGTCGAGCGCATCGGCGCGGTCCACCCGCTCGAACCGGTGGGCCGCGGGAGTGAGCCGGCCGAACGCTTCCGGTTCATCGACGGCGGCGGTGAGATCGGCGTGATCCCCAGCGTGACCGAGCCGTTCTGCGGGAACTGCGACCGGATCCGGCTGACCGCCGACGGTCGGTTGCGCAACTGCCTGTTCGCCGTCGACGAGACCGACCTGCGGACCGTGCTCCGATCAGGCGGGACCGATGCCGATCTGGCGCAGGCGATGCGGTCGTGTGTCGCCGACAAGTGGGCGGGTCACGCCATCGGACGCGTCGAGTTCATCCGGCCGCCGCGTTCGATGTCCCAGATCGGCGGCTGAGCGACTCCGGCCCTCTCGTCACGCCCGGGGCAGCGCACTGCGGGTGGGAGGCAGGGCGCGCCTAGACTCCGCGTCATGTCAGAACGTGCGCTCACGCACCTCGATCCGCTGGGCCGTGCACGCATGGTCGACGTCACCCCGAAGGAGCAGACGCACCGCCGGGCGCTGGCCCGTGGCCGGGTGGCGATGAGTACCGAGACCACGTCGCTCGTGGCTCGAGGGGCCATCAACAAGGGCGATGTCCTCTCGGTCGCCCGAGTGGCCGGCATCCAGGCCGCCAAGCGGGCCTCGGACCTGATTCCGCTCTGTCACCCACTGTTGGTGGGTTCGGTGCTGGTGAACTTCCGGATCGAGGACACGTTCATCGAGGTGGAGGCCCAGGTCGAGACCGTGGACCGCACGGGAGTCGAGATGGAGGCCCTCACCGCGGTGACGGTGGCGTGTCTGACCATCTACGACATGTGCAAGTCGGTCGATCGCTCCATGGAGATCGGCGAGATCGCGCTCTGGGAGAAGACCGGTGGTCGCTCCGGGACGTACCGGCGGTCCGAGGACCTGCTGGGTTCCGACTCCGCCGAGTACTGAGACCCGCCGCGGACCGACCCGCCCGCACGTCGCTGCCGATCCGTGACCGGATGGCACCGTCCCGGACGTGACGGGACGCGACGACATTGTTCCCGACGTGACGGGACGGCATCGTCATGGAACGGGGAGAGTGCGCGGACTGAACGCCCGGTGGCCCTAGGATGACATCGATGTAGTTCGTCACTGATTTGTAATACTTGTGACACGGAACTACGTTGCGTCCCAACGCCCTCCGGGTGGAAAGGAAACGGAACCGCGATGAATGTTTCGACACTGGTGTTGCTGGGCCTCGCAGGCGTGTGGGCCGTGGTGCTCGCCCCCGAGGTGATCAAGCGCTCCTCCGCGCTCCGCAACAACGACAGCGTCACCGCGTTCCGCCGTCAGCTCTCATCGATCGGCCGTCACACCGGGTCGTCCGACGCCGCTCCGTCCTTCGGCAACGTCGTCGATCTGCGGGAGCGCCGGTCGGCCGCCCCCGCCCCCGCTCGCACGGCCGTGCATCCGGCGATGCGCAAGCGTCGTCAGGAGATCCTGGTCGGCCTCGCCGCTGCAGCGGTCCTCACCCTCGTCTGCACCGTCGCCTTCGGCGGCGCCTTCATCTGGCTCCATCTGATCGCTGACGTCCTGCTCGTCGGTTACGTGTACCTGCTCGTGCAGTCCACCAACGCCGCTGCCGCCCGCCCGGCCCGTGCGCCGTCCCGGCGCCCGGTCTCCGGGGCGCGGCCGTCGCCCTCCTCGTTGTCGTCGGCGCTCATGTCGTCGCCCGTGGTTCGCTCGACGAACCCCCTCGACGAACCCGGTCTGGCGATCGGTCGCGTGACGCCGATCTCGGCCCGCCGCGTCGCCAACTGACGCGCCGCCGACTCGCGTTCCTCGCCGCTCCTGGATCGACGCCGGTCGAATCGAGTTCGGGCACCTCGGATTCAGTCGGCGGCGAGATCGCCACTACACTCCGGAGTCCTGTCACGGGGGTGTAGCTCAGCTGGCTAGAGCGCTTCGGTCGCATCGAAGAGGCCGTGGGTTCGAATCCCATCACCTCCACCACGACGGTGCTGCGTGCGGCACCTCGCCGACGTGGACGACGCCCCGGGCCATCAGGTTCGGGGCGTCGCTCGTTTCCGCCGTCGGCCCCGCCCACCGACGGTGATTCGCTCAGCTGGCGGGGAGCAGTGCCGGGTGCAGCCAGACGGCGACGAGCGAGCCGAGGACCATGGCGGGTCCGAACGCGAACCGGGTGCCGCGGCCGCCGATCCACGACGCCAGCGCGATCACGAGCGCCACGACGCTCGAGATGAACACGGCGTACATGGTGAGCACCGGCGCGAGCCACCCGACGAACAGGCCCAGCGCGAGTGCCAGTCGGACGTCGCTGAAGCCGATCCGTCGCGGGCTCACGAGCCAGACGACGAAGAAGAGCGCGAACCACGCGAGACCGCCGAGCAGCGATCCGATGATGCCGGCGGGGATTCCCAGCGACAACGAGACCGCCACGATCATGGTGAACCCGCTCGCCGCCAGCGCCCAGGGCATCCACCACGGGATGAGCCAGATGCGCAGGTCGATCACGCTGATGCCGACGCCGCAGATCACCAGCCAGAGGTAGGGGATCGTGACCGCCGATCCGCCGAGGGCCAGTGCCGTCACGACACACAGCACCGGGATGAGCACCTGCATGCCGACGACCGTCGCAGGCATGCGTCGTCGGCATGACGGGCAGCCGCGCACCCAACTGATGATCGGTGCGACATCGATGGTGCGACACTCGTGACGGCAGCGCCCGCATCGCACCGTCCGGTACACGGCGCGCACGCGTGTCGTCGTGGCGGCGGTGAGCGCCTCGGCGTCGACGTCCCGCCGGCCGAGCGGGCGGAACTCCTTGTACCGGTGCGCGGGCAACGTGACGAGCCAGCCACCGAGGATGCCGGTGAGCGCGGCGCCCCCCACGACGACCGGCGTCAGGTCGGCCATGATGCTCAGTCCCAGGTCCCGATGACCGGCTGGGCGAGTCGCAGCCGCTCGTCGTAGCCGTCGTCCCACGGCAACCGCCCGGTTCGGTCGGGCCACACGAACTGCAGCACGCGGTAGCCGCCGGCGCCGAGGAGGCCGTCGGCGGTCGGGAAGCGGTCGGCGATGTGGTCCGCCGGCACCTCCAGCAGGCAGCACCGGAGGTCGTTCTCGAGCAGACCGGTGAACATGCCGCCGATCGGGAGCGACACACCGCCGCCGTGCTGGTCGGCGACCATGCCGAGCAGCCCTCGTGCGGCGACCGGCTGCAGCCCGAAGATCACGACCTCGGGTTGTCCGAACGTCGGCTCGAAGCCGACGGTGTAGGTGTAGCCGGGAGTGGGATCGGGTTCGGCCGTGGCTGCGACCGGCTCGGCCGCCCAGCCCTGTTCCTCGATGATCCAACGGATCTTGTCGAGGTGATCCATGTCGCGGTCGGGGAAGACGTCGTCGGTCATGGTGCGGGGCTCCTCACGGTGCGGACTCGGGTGCGGTGGCGGCGTCGACGCCGGCGCGCAGCGCGGCGCGGTCCAACTTCGCGCCGGCGGTGAGCGGGAGTTCGTCGATGAACTCGATCGCCTCGGGCAACTTGTGGCGGGCGAGCGACTCCGCGGCGAATTCGCGCAGCGATTCGAGCGTCGGCGCACTGCCGTCGACGGCCACGACGACGGCGACCCCGATCTCACCGAGCACGTCGTCGGCCCGGGGGACGATGGCGACGGCGTCGACGTGCGGGTGCTGACCGAGGACGGCTTCGACCTCGCTCGGGAACACGTTGTAGCCACCTCGGATGAACATGTCCGTGCGTCGACCGTCGAGCACGATGCACCCCCGGTCGTCGTGGTGCGCCAGATCGCCGGTGCGGAGCCAGCCGTCGCCGGTGAACGCCTCGGTGGTCGCGTCGACGTCCAGCCAGTAGCCGTCCATCATCGCCGGGGAACGCAACTGGAGTTCTCCCGTCTCGCCGATGCCGAGATCGGCGCCGGCGTCGTCGCCGTCGTCGCGTACGACCCGCACCTCGATGCCCGGTCGTGGACGTCCGACCGTGGCGAGCGCCTCTTCGTCGTCGGCGTCGTAGGCCGTCGCCAGACCGACGCCGCCCGACTCGGTCGACGAGTAGCGGATCGAGTAGCCGGCACCGAATCGCCGTCGGGCCTCGGTGACCAGTGCGGGCGGCGACGCCGCCCCTCCGGCGATGATGCGCTCGACGCACGACAGGTCGAGCTCGTCCATGAGTGTCGAACGCAGCATCAGTGCGAGCTGCGGCGCCACCACACCGAGTGTGCTCATGCGGTGCCGCGCCACGAGCTCGAGCGCGTCATCGGCCCGCCAGCGGTCGAGCACGCACAGCGTGGATCCGGTCCGCAGGTACCACGGCAGCTTGAGGGCCATGCCGACGTGGGCGAAGTGTGTCGAGGCGAGCAGGTGTTCGCCCCCGCCCCAGTTGCCGCGACGGTCGCCCAGGTCGATTTCGCTCACGGCCTGCAGCTGGCGGATGCGGAACGTTGCGCCGCGGGCGCGGCCAGTTGTCCCCGACGTGAAGCAGATCATCGCGACACGCTCGAGGTCGTCGATGCCGTCGACGGGTTCGATCGACGGCGAGTCCGGTCCGCTCAGTTCCTCGCCGAGTCCACCGTCGTCCACGACTCGGACCGCGGCCCGGAGTGGGAGCCCGTCGGTGAGGTCCGGACCGCACACCACCAGGCCGGCGTCGAGTCCGGCGATGAGTGCGCCGCGCTCGACGGAGCTCAGGTGGGTGCTGACGGGCGCGAACGCCGCGCCGATCCGGTCGGCCGCGACGGCGAGCACCAACCACTCCGCGCCGGAGGGGAGGACTGCGGCGACGACGGCACCGGGGCCGACGCCGTCCCGACGCATGCCTGCGGCGACGGCATCGGCAGCGAGGTCCAGTGCGGCGTAGCTGAGCGCGCGACCTCGGTGCTCGAGCACGGCGCGTTCGCCGAACCGGGTCGCTGCTTCCCGCGCGGTCGCGCTCAGCACGACGAGATCTCCGCTGCCGCGACTCGCCGGATCGATGGTTCGAGTGCGGACTCCACGGTCGGATCGTACGCACCCGGCGCGACCGGTGTGGTGCTCGACTCCGGCCGTCGGTGGGTAATCCGACCCAACGTCACGAACAGAGTTCAAGTTCGCGGCGGCAGACGTCGATAGCTCTGTCGTGCAAGCGGGCCATCACGGTCCGCACCTCGGGAAAATGGGTGATTGCAATGGCGATGAACGTCGAAACCTCTGGTTCAACGCGGCCTCGAACGGGTCGCATCCTTCTGCTGCTGGCCACGATGGCGATGGTTGCCGCTGCGTGTCTGCCCGCCGGTGGGTCCGTGACCTCCACGGCGAAGAGCATCGGCTCGCCGACCTCGAAGCAGAGGGCGGCCACGACGAGCACGACGACCTCGACGACGGTGGCGCCCACCACGACGGTGGCGCCGACCACGACGGTCGCCCCGCCGACGACCGCCGCACCGGTCACGACGCCGCCCGTCTCGGTGGTCTTCGATGCGTGCGCCGCACTGCAGAACGTCGCCGCCGGTGGCACCGTCACGGTGCCGGCTGGGACGTGGACCATCGGCAACTGCGTCGTCGACGGATCGAACCGGGCCAACGTGACGGTGCGGTCGCAGAACCAGGCGCAGCCCACGAGTCCGACGGGGACCACGACGGCGACCTCGAAGCTGGTCGGTTCGCTGCGCTGCAACGACTGCAACGGCTGGCTGTTCGACGGTCTGGTCGTCGAGGGCAACGGCTCGCTCGCCGATCCGACCCACGTCGTGGCGATGGCCCGGGGCACGGGTTGGCGCTGGACGAACTGTGAGCTCACCAACGGGGTCAACGCCTCGGGCGTCCGCTACGGCGTGCGGGGTGTGTTCAACACCTGGCAGGAGGTCCGCAACTGGCAGATCGACCACTGCTGGATCCACGACAACGGCAACACCCGACCGACGGTCGCCGACAACAACTTCGACCATCTCGTCTACCTGAACGGCTACACCTCGTCGTTGGCCAGCAACGGCCGACTGGGTCCGGGCAACGTGTTCGAGGGCAACAACAGCGGTGCGCCGGTCAAGGTCGGCTTCGGTGTCGACGGCTCCAACATGCCGGTCGGTGTCCGGGGCGTCACCGTCGAGGGGAACACGCTGCGGGACAACAGCTCGCCCGACGGACTGTGCGGGGTGCTCGTCGCCGGCAACAGCCCGGAGACGGTGGTGGCCCGCAACACCATCGACTGCACGTCGACGCCGGTCGAGGGCACCAAGTCGCCGGTGGGGCTGCGGGACTGGCCCAACGGCGCCACGGTGCGCATCGAGTCGAACACGATGTCGGGTGCGCTGAACAGCGGGGCGCCCACCGCCTGCGGTTCGCTCGCCGCCGGCCCGTACGACCAGACGATCTCGGTGAAGCAGTGGCTCCCGCAGGCGTGGATCACGATCGGCGCCGGCTCGTGTGGCTGGCAGGGGATCATCTCGACCGGGAACTCGACGACGGCGAGTTGATCGCCGCCTCACCCGGGCCCCGCCGGCCGCGGGTCGACGAGCAGCCGCCCAAGTCGCAGCAGCGACTTCGGCGGCCTTCGTCGTGAAGGGGCATACTCTTCTGACGACCCGTCAGAAACGGGTCACCGGCCGCACCAGTGGTGCCCACGGAGGAGAGTCATGAACCAGTCGCCAGCCCCCGACGCGCCGCTCGCCGGCCTCCGCGTCATCGAGTTCTCGCTCCTCGGGCCCGGTGCGGTCGGGACCCACCTGTCGGACCTCGGCGCCGATGTCATCAAGGTGGAGCCGCCGGCCGGTGACTACATCCGCCAGATGACCTGGCCGATCATCGAGGGCTCGTCGCTCCTGCACTGGCACATCCACCGGGGCAAGCGGTCGATCACGCTCGACCTGCGCACCGACGAGGCCCAGGAGGTCTTCCGCGACCTGGTGCGCGGCGCCGACGCGGTCATCGAGGCCATGCGGCCGGGCGCGCTCGCCCGACGTGGTCTGGGGTACGAGGACCTGCTGAAGATCAACCCGAAGATCGTGTTCTGCACCATCTCCGGCTACGGCATGACCGGGCCCTACGCCAACCTGCCGAGCCACGGCATCGCGTACGACACGTGGGCCGGTCTGGTGAACGTCGCGCACAATGACGAGGGATTCCCGTACCTGCCCGAACACGCCTCTGTCGGCATCCACGCCGGACCGCTGTTCGCGGCGTTCGGTGTGCTCGCCGGGGTCGTCAAGGCGCGGGCGACCGGCACGGGGTCGTTCCTCGAGGTGGCGCAGTCCGATGCCTCGGCGGCCATGGACTGGTTGCGTTCCGAGACGTGGAAGGCCTACGAGCGGCCCGAGTCCGAGGTGACCGGCAACCGTTCGGACAACTACGAGCGCCGCGCCCCGGGCACCGCCGGGATGGAGGAGGGCGTCCGCTACCAGGTCTACGAGTCCTCGGACGGACACGTCCTCTTCATGGCGTCGGAGCAGGAGTTCTGGAAGAACTTCTGTGAGGGCGTCGGCCGGATGGACATGTTCGAGAAGTGGCCCGGCAGCCAGTACGGCGACCACGCCCGCGGCAACACCGAGATGCGGCGTGAACTCGTCGAGATCTTCCGCACGAAGACCACCGCCGAGTGGGTCGAGTGGTCGGGCACGGTCAACACCACGATCGCCCCGGTCAACACCCCGAAGACGCTGGCGGACGACCCGCAGTTCCGGGACCGGCTCGGGTTCATGCCGCACGAGACGCACGGCGCCGACATGATCCCGTACCCGGTGAAGTTCGTGGACAGCGAGCTCCCCGATCCGGGTCCCGCGCCGAGTGCCGGTCAGCACACCGACGAGGTCCTCGCCGAGGTGCTCGGCTACGACGACGCCCGCATCGCCGCGCTCCACGACTCCGGCGCGCTCGGCGCAACGGACTGAGCGACCTCGAGGAACGACCCCGTGCCGGTCGCCCGCGCCTTGACCACACCGGCGAGCACACCGAACGCCGCGAACAGCGGTCCGGCGTGGATGCCGACAGAGGCGT
>CAJBIS010000322.1 GCA_903953195.1 uncultured Actinomycetes bacterium | reverse complement strand
TAGCCTCGCCCGGGTCACAGCGATGAACGAGGGGGCAGTGTGCAGGTCACGGGTGGAGTCGAGACACTCACGGTGACGGGAGTCGTGCCCGGGACGCGTCTGCCCGTGCTCGACGCGGCCGGCGACGCCGTGGTCACGCTGGTCGCCGATCACGCCGGCAACGCCTTCCTGTCGTTCGTGCCGCCCGAGCCGGTGGAGCTCGACGGCCCGGAGCGACTCGCCGAGGCGCTGGTGAGCGGCCACGTGCTCCACGCCGGTCACTACACGGTCGACGGTCACCCGGTGCAGGTGCTCGCCGTCGACGACCACCCGGATCCGTCGACGTACGACCAGCCGATCGATGCCGGCTACACGTACCTCACCATGCGCGACGGCGTGACGCTGTCGGCGATGGTGCGCTTCCCGAGCGAGGACCTGTACGGGCCGGGTCCGTGGCCCACCGTCATCGAGTACTCGGGCTACACGCCCTCGGACCCGGACGAGCCCCAGCCGGGCACCCTGCTGGCGACCCTCATGGGGTTCGCCGTCGTCGGGGTCAACATGCGTGGCACCGGCTGCTCCGGCGGCGTCTTCGACCTGTTCAGCCCGGCCCAGGCCGCGGACGGTTACGACATCGTCGAGATCGTCGCCCGACAGCCGTGGGTCCTGCACCACCACGTCGGGATGGTCGGCCTGAGCTACCCCGGGATCAGCCAGCTCTACGTGGCCGCCACGCGCCCACCCAGCCTCGCAGCCATCACCCCGTTGTCGGTGATCGACGATCCGTGGCGCCAGCAGTGGCCCGGTGGCATCTACAACTCGGGCTTCACCCGCGCCTGGGTGGCGGCTCGGGACGAGCAGACGCAGGCCGGCGGACAGGCCTGGGACCAGAAGCGCATCGAGGGGGGCGACGAGATCGCCCGGGCCAACCAGTCGATCCGGACGCAGAACTTCGACTTCGAGCACTACGGGCGCGCCGTGGAGAACTACCGGCCGGAGCTCGACGCCCGGCGCGTCAGCGAGCTGATCGGCCGCATCGACGTCCCCGTGTACCTGACGGGTGCGTGGCAGGACGAACAGACGGGCAGCCGGTTCGCCTCCATGCTCGAGCGCTTCGAGTCGTCGCCCGAACAGCGGTTCACCGTGTTCAACGGGCACCACCCGGACGGCTACAGCCCCATGGTGATCGGTCGCTGGTTCGAGTTCCTGTCGTTCCACGTGGCCCGCCGGGTTCCGATGGTGCACGAGATGATCCGGATGTTCGCGCCGAGCCAGTTCGAGCTGGCCTTCGGCTTCTCGCCCGAGCTCGAACCCGATCGGTTCACCCACCACGGCGACGACGTCGACGCCGCGCTCGAGGAGTACCGGAGTGAACCGCGGGTCCGCATCCTCTTCGAGAACGGCGCCGGTCACGAGGTGCCCGGCGCGACCGCTCACCGCTTCGAGACGACCACCACCGCGTTCCCACCGCCGGATGTGACCGCGCGGCGCTGGTACCTGACGGGCGGCGCGTCGCTCGCCGACGAGCCGCCGGGTGACGACGAGTCGGTCAGCTACCTCGACGACCCCGAGGCCGGCGACCTGGCGTACTCCATGGAGCTGCTGTCCGACCTCAACAAGTTCACGTTCCCCGACGTCCCGATCACGTGGACGTCGTTCGCGACGGAACACCGGGTGATCTTCGACTCCGCGCCGTTCGAGGAACCGCTCGTCGTCGCCGGTGCCGGCCACGTGAACCTGTGGCTCCGTCCCGGCACCGCCGACACCGCGGTGCAGGCCACACTCACCGAGCTGCGCTCGGATGGCCACGAGCAGCGGATCCAGTGCGGCTGGCACCGCCCGCAGCATCGGGTCGAGTCGTCGGATGCCGATGAGCTCTGGGTCGACTACACGTTCCTCGCCGAGCACCGGACGCCGCTCGAGGTCGGGGAGTGGATCTCGTTCCGGCTGCCGCTGCACCCGTTCACGCACCTGTTCCGACCGGGTTCACGACTGCGTCTGCAGCTGTCGACGCCGGGACGCGATCACCCGTTCTGGTGCTTCGAGAACCCGACCGTTCCGGGCGCGTCCCACGACGTCGGGATCGGCGGCGACCACGCCAGCGTGCTGGTCCTGCCCGTCTGGCCGGTCGAGCTCGAGTTCCCGGCCGACCACCCGGCTCCCGGCTCGCTCCGGGGTCAGCCCGTCCGCCCGTCGCCCGGTCGCTGAGCCGGGCCCCGACTCGGAGTCCACGTGCCATCGTTCCGCACCGGTCGGGTCCTGCGGCTCACGTCGCAGCGCCCGGGTCTCCAGCGGCTGGTGGTCTCGATCGACGGGCGGGAGCACCCGGCGTTCGCGCTCGTCGATCTCACGGGACCGGTCGACCCCGGTGACGAGGTCGTCGTGAACACCACGGCGGTCGAACTCGGCCTCGGCACGGGCGGCGACCACGTCGTGCACTGGAACCTGAGTCGAGCGACGCTGGATCTGCCCGGTCCCGACCACGTGATGAAGCTGCGCTACACCAGCCTGCAACTCGACGCCGGCACGGCGGAGCTCGCACACCCGGAGTGCGACCGACCGATCGACGGCACTCCCGTGATCGCCTGCTCGCTGCACAGCCAGGTGCCGCTCGTGGTGCTCGCGGCGCTCGCCGTCCGGCCCGGTCTGCGGATCGCGTACGTGATGACCGACGGAGGAGCGCTGCCGCTCGCACTCTCCGAACTGGTCGCCGCCATGACCGAACGCGACCTGCTGTGCGGCACCGTGACCGCAGGCCACGCGTTCGGTGGCGACCTCGAGGCGGTCAACGTGGCCTCGGCGCTCGGGCTGGCGGTGCACGTCCAGGGCGCCGACGTGGTGGTCGTGGGCATGGGTCCCGGCGTCGTCGGCACCGGCACCGAGCTGGGCACGACCGCGCTCGAGGCGGCCACCACCCTGGATCTCGCCGACGCCGCGGGCGGGGTCCCGGTGCTGTGCGTCCGGGTCGCCACCCGGGACGACCGGGCCCGTCACGTCGGCATCAGCCACCACACGCGCACGATCGCGCGCGTGAGCCGCTGCACGCCGCTGGTGGCGGACACCGGCGGAGAGGAGCGGGACCTCGAGGGTGTGGTGGCCACGGCGGTGCCGGTCGTGCCGGATGCGGCCGCGCTGCTCGCCGCCCACGACCTCGACGTCCGCACGATGGGTCGGGGTCCGGATGAGGACCCGGCGGCCTTCGCGTCGGCCTGCGCGGCAGGTGCGCTCGCCGCGCTCCGGGTTCCGTAGACTCCGCAGCTGTGTCGAAGCTCGCACGCCTCCTGAACATCGTGACCGCGCTGCAGAGCACGTCGCACGCGCTCACGGCCGAGGAGATCCGGGAACGGGTGCCCGGGTACGGCGACACCTCCAAGGAGACGTTCCGGCGCACCTTCGAACGTGACAAGGACGACCTCCGGACCATCGGTGTCCCGATCGAGGTCGTGCAGCTCACGAACTTCGATCCGCCGGTCGACGGCTACCGCATCCGACGTGACCGCTACGAACTGCCCGACCCCGGACTGACACCGGCCGAGCTCGCGTCCCTCGTGGTGGCGGCTCGAGCCGTGCGGCTGACCGGGGCCGCCGCGGGCGAGGCCGACGACGCGCTGCGCAAGCTCGGGCGCTCGGGTGATGCCGGTGAGGTCGACCCCCTCGGTGAGCTCGAGGTGCCCGAATCTCTCGTCGAGCTGTTCGGCGCCATCCTCGACTGCTCCGTCGTCGAGTTCCGCTACCAGGACGCGCCCCGCACGGTGGAGCCGTATCGACTCCAGTTCGAACGAGGTCACTGGTACCTGAACGGCTGGGACCGGGAGCGTGAGGCGCCGCGCACGTTCCGCGCCGAGCGCATCCTCGACGTCG
>CAJBIS010000321.1 GCA_903953195.1 uncultured Actinomycetes bacterium | reverse complement strand
GGCGCCGTCGACGTCCTCGATGACCACACCGGCCGCGGTGACGACCCCGACGAGACTGCGGACCGGAGCCACGACGTCGTCGGTGGCGAGCTCCACCAGTTCCCGCCCCCGTGCGGCGGGACCGGACCGGATCGGCACGTCGACGGGGTCCGCGGCGGCGATCGCGGCGCGGACGTCATCGACGTTCACCTCGGTCGGATCCGCGACCGGTACGGGGGTGAACCACCAGCACCCCTCGCTCCGAACCACGAACACCATCACCGGCGCCCTCGCCGTCATCGACTGGCCTCCTCGCGGTGAACAGGCCGAGACCCGCTCAAAGTCAAGTGTTACCCTGCCCCAATGCCCATGTCCAGCAGTCCTGGGCTCGGCGCGAGGTGCGCACGGATCGTTCAGGTCGTCCGAACGCTCGCGCCGCGGGATGTTCGTGTCCGGTACCGCCAGAGCCTGCTGGACGTCGCCTGGGCGCTGATCAGCCCGATCGTGGTCGTCATCGTCTACGGGCTCGTGCTGACGCAGTCGTTCGACGTGAGCAGCGCCTGCAGCCCGTACCTCACGAGCGCATGGACCGGACTCGTGGTGTGGACCTTCTTCGCCACGGCGGTTGGTGGCGCCGTCGGCAGCCTCATCGCCTCGTCGGACCTGATCACCAAGGTGTACTTCCCCCGCGAGGCCGTGCCCGCGGCGATGGCGCTGAGCGCGTTGCCGGACCTCGCGATCGGCCTGGTCACGCTCGTCGCGCTCATGTTGATCCAGGGCGTCCGGCCGGGCTGGGCGGCGTTCGGCGCGCTCCTCCCGCTCGTCGTGCTGCTGGTCTGGACGGTCGCGATCAGCATGCTGGTCGGCGTCGTCGCGGCGTTCATTCGTGATGTCGTCCACGGCGTCCACCTCGCCCTCCGCGTCGGGTTCTTCGCCACGCCGGTGATGTACGAGGCGTCGTTCCTCCCGCCGCAGCTGCAGTGGTCGGCGTCGGTGAATCCGGTTGCGGTCGTGATCACCGCGCTCCGGTCCACCCTGCTCTGCAACGAGTGGCCCGACACCCGGTTGCTCGCGATCCACCTCGTCGTGGCCACCGCGCTCGTGGTCGTGGCGATGATGTACACCCGCTCGGTCGAGTCGCGGATCACCGATGTCGTGTGACGTCGTGACGGATCTTGCCGTCGTCGTGCTCGACGGGGTGTCGAAGGTCTACGACCGTGGCGGACGCGGCGCCCGCTGGCGGGACGCCCTGCCGATCGCGCCGGGTCGGATGCGGCGCGGACACGCCGCACTCGACGACGTGTCGCTGCGCGTCGAGCCCGGCGAGGCGCTCGGAATCATCGGTCCCAACGGCGCAGGCAAGAGCACCGTGCTCAAACTGGTCGCCGGCGTGACGCGGCCCACCTCGGGAATCCTCCGTGTCGAGGGCACCATCGGGTCGATGATCGAGCTCGGCGTCGGGTTCCATCCGGATCTCACGGGCCGGGAGAACGCTCGGACGGCGCTGGTGCTCCATGGTGCCTCGCCGTCGAGTGCGCTCGACGCGCTCGACGAGATCGAGGAGTTCGCCGGGCTGGGCGACGCGATCGGCGAACCGCTCAAGCACTACTCGATGGGGATGCGGGCTCGACTCGCGTTCGCCGTCGCGACCCACTTCCCGGCCGACGTGCTGGTGGTCGACGAGGTGCTCGCCGTCGGTGACCGCGACTTCCAGTTGCGTTGTCTGGCCCGGATCCACGACCGGTTGGCGTCCGGCGCGGCACTGTTGTTCGTGTCGCACGAGATGACGGTCGTCGGGCACGTCTGCACCCGTGTGGTGCATCTGCGTGAGGGTCGGGTCGTGGATGACGGTCCAGCGGCGACGGTCGTCGAGCGCTACCTCACCCAGTCGCCCAGCCGGTTCCGTCCCGCCGATGATCCACCGATCCGGATCGTTCGTGCGGAGGTGTCGCGGGAGATCGCTCCGTTGACCGGGTTCGAGCTCGACGTCGAGCTCGACGTCAGCCGCCCGGTTGCGGATCCGGCGATCGGCGTCGAGATCTCGCTCCCCACCGTTGCGCCGGATCTGGTGTCGGCGGCGTGCGTCCGTCGTGTGCCGGCGATCTCGAGTCCGGGTCGCTACCGGCTCGCCGGACTGGGCTCACCGCTCGCCTGGGAGAACGCCCGCATGCGTGTCTCGACGACCGCCATCGCCGGGATGGAGGTCGCGGACGTGGCGCACGGTGACTGCCGCCTGCTCGGGAATCGCGAGGGCGGACGGCCCTGGGTCGCGGTGGAACCCGAGTGGACCATCGAGCCGGCGGACCGGGCGGCGACGACCGGCGAGGTGGCGCGCGTCCAGGTCGAGGACGCGGTGGTGACCGTCGCCGGTCTGACGAAACGGTTCGTCTCGGCGGGAGGCCGCGTCCCGGTTCGGGCCGCCCTTCCGGGTGCGCTGGGTCGCGGCGCGGTCTCGGGGGTCGTCGCGCTCGATGGGGTGGATCTCCAGATCGGTCGCGGTGAGGCGGTCGGCATCATCGGTCCGAATGGCGCCGGGAAGTCGACGCTGCTGCGCGTGCTCGCCGGCATCGTGCGCGCCGACGAGGGATCAGTGGTCGTCGACGGCCGTGTCGCCCCGATGCTGGATCTCGGTGCCGGTCTGCACGGTGAGCTCACGGGACGCGAGAACCTGTGGACGTCGGCGCAGCTGCTCGGCATGACCCGGCCCGAGTTCGACGACGCCATGCCGACGATCATGGAGTTCGCCGGCTTCGAGTCCGAGCTCGACACCGCGGTCAAGTTCTACTCGTCGGGCATGAAGGCACGGCTCGGCTTCGCCGTGGCGCTGGCGCTGCCTGCCGAGGTCCTGTTGATCGACGAACTGCTCGCCGTGGGTGACGAGGAGTTCCGGCGGTTGGCGCTCGATGCCGTGGCAGCACGGGTGCGTGCCGGCGGCACCGTGCTCTTCGTCTCGCACGAGCTCGCGCTGGTCGAGCAGGTGTGCGACCGGGTCGTCCGCCTCGATCGTGGCCGTGTCGTCGAGGACGGCCCCGCGTCCGAGGTCATCGATCGATACGGGGGCTCGAGCTGGGCGGGAGGTGTGCACGACGCGGTGACGGGGACCCGCCTGCTGCCGCTCACCGTCACGCAGCGTCATGTGCCCGTGGGTGGCCGACTCGAGGTGACCGGCGAGATCGTGGTGGACACGCCATCACCGTCGGCCCGACTGGAACTGGCGTACCGCGCGATCCCGCCCGACCGATCGCAGGCGCTGTCGCCGAAGGATCGCGAGAACATGAGCATGCTCGTGGAGACACTCGAACCCGCCGGTGGATCGCTCGCCGAACCGGGGACGTATGCGTATCGGCTGGTCATCGATCGCAACGAGTTCGAAGGAGCGTTCGATCTGGTGCTGGCGCTGGTGGACAGCCACCACGGCACGATCCTGGCCGAGACCTGGCAGCAGGTGACGGTCGGCGCGGAACGCCCACAGGGGTTCCCGGGTCCGGTGCTCGACGTCGAATGGCGCATCGTCGACGGCCCGGCCGGATCGAACGAGGTGGCACCGTGACCGGCCCGGGTCCGGACCGTCGGCCCGTCCTGCGTGACCCGGCACTCGATCGCGAGCTCGACCGCCGCGGATACGTCGTCGTGGACCTGCTCGACGCGGCCGAGGTGAGCGAGCTCGTCGGGCACCACACCCGCGCTCGGCCGTCGGACGACGCCGGCCTCACGATCGACTTCGTGCGACCGGACCGATCGATGATGCACACCGTCGACGAGCTGTTGGCTCCCATGTGGGACGAGCACCTCGGCGAGCACTTCATCGACTTCCAGCCGGTCGTCTCGACGTTCGTCGTGAAGCACCCCGGACCCGACTCGGCGATGGCGTTGCACCACGAGCCGACGTTCGCGGAGTCCGGCGCGCCGACCTTCAACGTCTGGATCCCGCTCGTCGATGTCAGTCGTGACCTCGACAACGGGCTGTTGCAGCTCGTTCCGGGATCACAACACCTCGACTACGGCCTGGTGGGGTTCAACACGCCGACCGAGTTCCGGTCGTTCGAGGAGTTCCTGCGGGAGCACATGGTGTCGCTCGACGTTGCCGCGGGGCGTGCGGTGATCTACGACACCCGGATGCTGCACGCCTCCGCCGCGAACCGCAGTGATGCGCCACGACCGGCGATCGCCGCGGCGGTCGCGCCCGCCGCGGCGCAGTTGGTGCACGTCGTCGCGACCGGTCGCCGTGGTCGCTCGGTGTTCGCGGTGGACCGAGCGTTCTTCCTGGACGTCCACCCGCTCGATGCCGCCAGCGAACTGCAGGAGCGCTACCCGCGGCTCGGGGAGGTCGTCGAGACGGCGTCGCTGACCCCGGCGCAGGTTGCGGCTGCCGTCGGTGCGGCTGATCCACCCGTCCCATCGGTGTTGGGTCCGGAGGAACTGCTCACGCTGGTGCGTCCCGGAGCGCACGGTCTGGCGATCAGCGCATCGCCGGTCGTCGAACCGGCCGGGGGTCACGACCTGCCGATGCCGGTCGGTGATCCGGCTCCGTCGTCCCTTCCGGGACTCGGTGTCGATGTGGCGATCGACGGCGGTGAGGTCGTGGTGGTCGATCCGCCACCGCCGCCCGCGCCGAAATCACGGTGGCGCCGGCTGGCACACCGCGGTGATCGCACCGCGCCTGCGTCGGAACCGGTGCGTCTCGCGCTGGGTCCGGCGTCGCGCTGTCACCTCAGGACGGTCGGCACGGACGGTCTCGAGATGCGGGTCATCGAGTGCTCGCGTGTCGCTGCGGGGGTCGCCTGCGCCGACGGCGCAGCCCAGTTCGACAACGGACGGACCGTCACGGTCCCGGCGGGATCCGCGACGCTCTGGAACGACGGTCCCGGACCGCTGATCGTCGATCTCGCGCTGCCGCTCAGCTGACGTCGCGAGTCGACTGCAGTGTCAGCGTGACGGGGACGGCGTGGTCGCTCGATCCCGCCGACTCCGGCGGGTGGTCCAGATCCGGCGCGTAGACGGCGCCGAGATCGTCGACCTCCATGGCGCGACGAGCGTGCGGCAGCAGCCGGGTCAGGGGCGACGTCAGCTCGAACGACGTGGTGGACGCCATGTAGTAGTCGCCCTGAATGACCTCGTCG
>CAJBIS010000320.1 GCA_903953195.1 uncultured Actinomycetes bacterium | reverse complement strand
GGAAGATCCACCTGCCGTCGACCGCCGAACTGGTGCACGACATCATCGGCGACCTGCAGGCCTGGCACGACCGCCAGCACGAGGCGCGGCGGGCCGCCGTGGCCGCCTGGCGCGAGCAGACGATCGCCGGTCGCCCCGACTCGACGTGACCGCCGGCCGCCGCCGGTGTGCGTAGTGTCGTCCGACGGCGGACACGTCGGCGAGCCCGACAGCGGACACGTCGGCGAGCGCGACAGCGGACACGGAGGTCGACATGCGAATCGGAGTGCTGGGCGCGGGCCGGATCGGCCGGACGCACATCCTCAACCTCGCAGAACTCGATGCGGTCGACGAGGTGCTCGTCGTGGACCCCGACCCGGCGGCGCTCGAGTCCGTCCGCAGCGCCGCAACGGTCTGCGCCGATGCGGCCGAACTGTTCGAACGCAGCGACGGCGTCGTGGTCGCCACGCCGACGGCGCGGCACCCGGAGGACGTGGTGGCGGTCGCCGACGCCGGGCTCCCGTGCTTCTGCGAGAAGCCGATCTCGCTCGACCTGGCGGCGACCGAGGCGACGCTCGCGCACGTCGCGGCAGCCGGCACGGAACTGCAGGTCGGGTTCCACCGACGGTTCGACCCCGGCTTCGTCGCCATGCGCCGCGCCATCGAGTCCGGCGATCTCGGCGAGTTGTACCTGATCCGGGCCGCCTGTCACGACAGCGAGCCGCCGCACGAGAGCTACCTGCCGACGGCCGGCTCGATCTTCTGCGACATGCACATCCACGACTTCGACGCCGTCGCCTGGTTGAGCGGACGTCGACCGGTGTCGGTGCATGCCACCGGTTCGGTGCTCGTCGACGACATGTTCGCCCGGCACGGCGACGTCGACACCGCCGCTGCGATCATCCACCTCGACGGTGGCGCGCTCGCGGTGCTGACCGGCACCCGCCAGAACGGTGTCGGCTACGACCACCGCACCGAGGTCATCGGGTCACGCGACTCGCTCAGCGCCGGGCTCGGGCCGCGCATGCCGATGCGGTCGGCCGACCCGGGTGTGCCCGGTCCCGTCGATCCGTTCCCGAACTTTCCCGTGCGCTTCCACGCCGCCTACGCCGCCGAGATGGCCGCATTCGTCGCGCTGGCCGCGGGCGACGCACCGAACCCGTGCCCCGGTTCGGCCGCTGCGGACGCGCTTCGGGTTGCGCTCGCCGCGGACGCGTCACTGGCGAGCGGCGCGCCGGTGCGTGTCGACGAGATCAGCTGAACGATCAATCGGAACGGCGGACCGGTCGGAGCAGCGAGGCCGTCGGCGCGTCTGGTCAGTCGGAACGAAGTGAGCGCCGGAACTCAGCGGCCATCTCCGGCGTGAGCAGTTCGAGCAGCACCGAGTTCTCCACCCAGAACGCGACGGCATCGTGGGGCCCCCGTGACACCACCTCGGCGCGCCAACCGGCATCGGCGGCGATCGCCAGGAGGTCGTCGATCGAATGGTTCACCGAGATCAGCGCGTGGATGGCGACGCTCTCTGCGTCATCGGGCACGTCGACGAACCCGACGCCGCTCGCATCGTCGGACGGCACCATGGCCAGCGTGCGCGGGAAGCACTCGACCGCGGTGCCGTGCTCGTCGTCGGTCCACACCGTCCACACACCGTCGTGCGGCCGGAACTGCGCCACCCGTCCGTCGAGGACCAGTGCCAGCACATCGGCGGCACCGCGCGGGTCCCGCACTGGAATCGAGATGTGGTGGATCACCGCTGCGTGCCCTCTCCGCCCTGGCATCGCAGTCACGACCCAGCGCGGCGAACGTACCACGCTCCGTGTCCCCGCTCGCCATCGGTGATTCGTCACTCATGTCACGCGAACCGCCCGGTCGCTGCCAGCATTGTCCCGGGCAGTCGCCCTCCACGGCGGCTCGTCGAAGGGAGCCTCATGGACATCCAGGTCGCCACCGACCCACGCGGGACGATCTTCATCGACCCCGACGCCTACACGGACCCGGCGGCGTGGCACGCCACCGCCGCCGCATTGCGCGCCGAGTCACCGGTGCTGCGCGTCGAGGCCGAGGGGTTCGAACCGTTCTACGCCGTCACCCGGCACGCCGACGTGTTCGAGGTGTCGCGTCGCCACGACCTGTGGCACAACACGCAGCGTTCGATGCTGATGGACGAGTTCACGTGGCAGTTCATCCTGTCGCTCGGCATCGACCCGAAGACGCTGATCCACATGGACGGCGACGAGCACCGCGACCACCGTGCCGTGGCCAACGACTGGTTCAAGCCGGCCGCGGTGCGTCACCGCCAGCAGGCCATCGACGCCATCGCCGACGAGTTCACACAGAAGATGGTCGACCTCGGCGGCGAGTGCGACTTCGCACAGGACGTCGCTGTGCCGTACACGCTGCGGGTGATCATGAGCATCTTCGGGATCCCCGAACCGGACGAGCCGATCATGTTGCGCCTCACCCAGGGCATCTTCGGCGCCGCCGACCCCGAGTACCTGGGCGACCTCACCGACCCGATGGAACTCGGCACCGGTGCGATCAACGAGTTCGGCGACTACTTCGGTGCGCTCGCAGCGGACCGTCGGGCGAACCCGACCGACGACCTGGCGACGGTGATCGCCAACGGACGGGTGCAGGGCGAACCGCTGAACGAGCACGCCGAACTCTGGTACTTCATCATCGTGGCGACCGCCGGCCACGACACCACCTCGTACGCGCTGTCCGGCGGGCTCGAGGCGCTGCTGCGCAACCCGGACCAACTGGCCGCGCTCGCCGCTGATCCCGAGCTGGTCACCAACGCTGCCGAGGAGATGATCCGGTGGGCGTCGCCGGTGCGGCACTTCATGCGGTACGCCCAGCAGGACACCGAACTGCACGGTGTCGACATCGCCGAGGGCGAGCGGGTGCTGTTGTCGTACTGGTCGGCGAACCGCGACGAGGACGTGTTCGTCGATCCGATGCGCTTCGACATCACCCGGCCCGACGCCGGTGAGCTCATCTCGTTCGGCGTCGGCGCCCACTACTGCCTGGGGTCGCAGTTCGCCCGCCGCGAACTGCGGTCGTTCCTCCCGAAGCTCCTGGCCCGGGTCGACGACCTGCAGCTCGCCGGCGACCCGCAGTGGACGGCGGCCAACTTCGTCGGTGGCGTCAAGCACCTCCCGGTCAGCTATCGGGTGCGCTGAGCGCGACCCGAGCCGCCCGGCCGGCGCGTGACGGCCTGGCCCGGCGCCCCTCGGCGGGTGTGGGTGGTGCGGCCGGTCGTGTCGGCGCCCGGTGGCCTAGCCTCACCGCCGTGAGCGAGACGTCGCACACCGACGGCACCGACGGCAACGACGGCAGCGGCGGCACGGATCGCGCCCGCGGCACCGGCGGCCGTGTCTGCGCCGAGGGCGCCCCCATCGACCCGCAGTCGATCCTGTGGTCGACCGCCGCGGACCCCCGCAGCATGCTCACCGGCATGGCCGCCGGGATCATGCAGCTGATGCTCCCCGGCCTCGGCGCCGGCGTCACCGACCACTCGAACTTCTTCGACGACCCGTTCGACCGCATCGACCGGTCGATCCCGTACATCTGGGGCAGCATCTTCACCGCCGACGACACCGAGGGCGCCGAACGCGGCCGTCAGATCCGCGACTTCCATCCGGACATCAAGGGCACCGACCATCGCGGCGAGCGGTACCACGCGCTCGACCCCGACGTGTTCTGGTGGGCGCACGCCACGTTCACGTGGGAGTTCCTGCGGGCCCGCGAACTGTTCTTCGTCCGGCCGCTCAGTCGGTCACAGCGCGAACAGCTCTACGCCGAGACGGTCACCTGGTACCGGCGCTACGGCGTGTCGGAACGGCCGGTGCCGCCGACGTTGCGCGACTTCCGCATCCGCTTCGACGAGATCTGCCGCACCGAACTCGAACTCACGCCCGCCGTGCAGTGGGTCATCAGCCCGGCGGCCAACCCGAGCGCGAAGGGTGCGCCGATCCGGCTGCCCGGCCCGCTGTCGGTGCTGAACGGCCTGGCCGCGCACTTCGGCAGCGAACTGCTGCGGGTGGTCGTCTACGGGTCGATGCCCGATGTGGTGCGACGCAAGTTCGACTTCCCGTGGTCGCACTCGGACCGCCTGGCATTCGCGTGGGTGTGCGCCGTGCTGCGCGGCATGGAACCGACGATCGCGCTCGGCGCGCTGTCGGAACTGTGGCCCGAAGGCACCCCGCACCCGGCGCCGGGCGACCTGAACCGGATCGTGATCTCGGGGCCGAACCTGCGTCAGCGCAACCTGCAGCGTGCCGAGGCCGCTCGTTGATGCCGGCGTCCATCCGGCGGCGACGGGGGCGGTTCACCCGTGACGACGCCGTCAGCTGGGGTCTGCACGGACTCGTCGTCGCCGGTGCCGCCGCAGCGGTCGCCGTGGACCGGCGACTCCGGCGGGGTCGCTTCGCCGAGGCCCGAGTCGCCGCACCCGCCGCGGCCGTCGCCTTCTACGGCCTGATCTGGGCCGTCGAGTCACGCCGCCCGGCGCGCGAGGACTGGCAGGTCGACGCCGCCGAGGCCCGCACCGACGGCGTCTTCCTGGCATCGATCCTGGTCACCCAGGCCGCCGCGCAGGCGCTCGTCGCGCCGGTACGCACACGCATGCGCCGCACGCTGGGTGTCCACCGACTCCCCACCCCCGTCGGCGTCGCCATCGCCGTGCTCACCTTCGACCTGGTGCACTCGCGAGTGCACCATCTGAGCCACCGGTGGGGTCCGGCGTGGCGGTTCCACTCGGTGCACCACAGCCCCGAACGCCTCTACTGGTTCAACGCGACGCGCTTCCACACCGTCGAGTCGTTCGTCGACATCACGCTCGAGACGCTGATCGTCGCGGTGCTCGGCCTGAGCCGCGACCAGCACATCGGCCACGACGCCGTGCGCGCCCTGTACGGACAGTTGCAGCACTCCAACATCCGGATGCGCAGCGGCGCGCTCGACCACGTGTTCT
The DNA here is from genome assembly GCA_903953195.1 of uncultured Actinomycetes bacterium. Taxonomy (GTDB): domain Bacteria; phylum Actinomycetota; class Acidimicrobiia; order Acidimicrobiales; family Microtrichaceae; genus SXMI01. Next base: position 2,945 of record CAJBIS010000320.1, on the reverse strand, counting down.
CCACACCCGACCTGCACCGCTGGCACCACTCCACCGTGTACGCCGAGGGCGACACCAACTACGGCGCCATCACGTCGGTGTGGGACCGGGTGTTCGGCACGTTGTTCCGACCCGAGGACCGCGACGGACCCGAACAGGTGGGCATCGGTCGCATGCCCGACTTCCCGCAGAGGTTCGTCGAACTCGAGCGCGCCCCGTTCGAGTGGGCGGCGATCCGGGAGCGCAACGCCGAGACCTGGTTCGACGACGCCGAACGCACCGCCTGAGTCGGGCACGTCGCGTCACCGCAGCACGCGGGCCTTGCCCCTTCGGACCAGACCGGCACGATCTGCGACCTGGACCGCGTGTCGGGAGCCGGACCCGGGCAGACTGCCCGGGTGAGTTCCTCTGGTTCATCGAAATCGCCGAAGTCGTCGAAGTCGTCCGAGTCGTCGCCGTCGCTGGTCGACCGCGGCCTGCAACTGGCCCGCAGCACCTGGGACGCCGCCCGCGGCCACCCGTTCCTCAGCGCCGGCCTGGCGCTGGCATCGCTCGCCGTGGTGCTGTTCGGCCTCTACATCGGACTCGAACCCGTCTTCACCCTGTTCATCCTGGGAATCGTCACCGTGCTGAGCGTCGTGACGTTCCAGTGGTGGACACGCCGCCACCCGACGGTCCAGCGGAGTCGACGGGCCGCCGGCCGCGTCGCGTTCGCATCGGTGGCGCTCGCCACGGCCGCGTCGATGTTCCTCATCCAGATCGTCCCGTACGGCCGGACGCACTCCAACCCGCCGGTCACCGGCGAGCCGACGTGGGCGAACGACACCACCCGACAGCTCGTCGTCGACGGCTGCTACGCCTGTCACTCCAACCAGGTGACGTACCCGTGGTACTCGAACGTCGCACCGTTCTCGTGGGCGGTACAGCACCACGTCGACGAGGGTCGCGAGTCGGTCAACTTCTCGGAGTTCGCCACCAACCCCGGCAACGCCGACGAATCCGTCGAGGTCATCGAAGAAGGCGAGATGCCGCCCGGCTACTACACCCGATTCGGGCTCCACTCCGAGGCGAAGTTCACCCCGGAGCAGATCGACGAACTGATCGCCGGACTGCGAGCCACGCCGGGCCTGTCCGAGGGCCGCTGAGCAAGGCGGTTCAGCCGCAGGTCGCCAGGGAAGGGCGAGCTGACACATCACGCAACAGCGGCTGCGAACTGCGCGAACAGGTCACCGGGTAGTGGAAACTGCAGCCGCCAGGTGATCGCCATTGGGCGTTCGCCTTCGTGTCGCTCGTAGATCACCGGGCCGAGGCACCAGAAGGCGCGGTCCTGCGGATGCAAGCGCGCGAAGACAACGACGTCGCTCCGTCGCTCAGCATGCTCCTGATACCGGAGGCCAGTCGGGCTGTCGGCCCGAGTTCCGGCCTGGCTCTCCCAGTGCAGCAAGCCCGGACTGATCGCGTAGTCCCGGTAGCGGGTCGTCGGCGAAAACCCGTCGCCCGTCTTGTCGAGCGTGACGGCGAAGAGGTCGACCTGCTCGTCCGGTAGCCACATCACACCGCTCTGCCAGCTCGCGACTCGACTCCCGTCACCGTGATCAAACGCCGACAAGATTTCCAGCCGTGTGTACCGAGCATGGACGAGCAGCGGTACATCGGCCCGAGCGGGCAGCCGAGGGTGCACGTGGTCATCTTGCGACGAAAGCACTCCCATCAGCTCGGCAATCTCGGCACGCACCTGCGGGTGCTCCCAGATGAGATCGAGACCATCCTGAAGCGTCGCATCCGCAGCGAGCACCTCGCGGGGAACCTTGTCGACCAACTGAGCCACGAGCATCCGCACCCCGCGCCGATCGCGCTCGTCGAGGTCATTCACCGTCGGGGCGCCCTCAAGCAGCATCAGGTCGCGGTAGCCGGCGAGTCGAACCTCATCGTCGACGTGCAACAGTCGGCCGCTCACGCGCCGCATCGCCACCTCCGCTGGACCCACCGGCGCCACGGGCAGCCCCGCCGCCTCGCAGAGGTCGGTCCACGACCGATTGCCCTTGTAGATGTCCGCAACGTCGAGTCCCGTGTACTCGAGGAACCCGGCGAGGGTGGGCTCGACTCCGCTGTCCACCATCGATCGAAGCTCGTCGACCTTCTGCGTCCAACGCTCCGGAATCGCCGCTCTGATGCCGCGCAGCACGACGTCGCGCGCCATCGGGTCGAGCTCCATGTGGCAGCCGGCCGGCAGGTAGGGGAAGCCCTGCTCCACTTGTCGCGCGACCGCCTGGCGATCGCCACCGAGGAGTGCTCCGAGCCGGCGGTCGAACCGAAACTCAACTCGGTGCTGGCCGACGAAATCGAGCACCGTGCAGACACGTTTCGACGGGTCCTTTCGGAGGCCGCGGCCCAGCTGCTGGAGGAACAGCGTCGGGCTGTCGGTCGGCCGCAGCATCAGCAACACGTCCACGCTCGGCACGTCGACACCTTCGTTGAACAGGTCGACCGAGAACACGACGTTCACGCTTCCGTCCGCGAGATCGCGCAATGCAGCGTTCCGCTCCTGCGCAGCGGTCTCACCCCACACCGCAACGGCGGGAATGCCGGCTCGCGTGAACACGTCGGCCATGAACCGGGCGTGAGCGACGCTCACGCAGAAGCCGAGCGCCCGCACGCGATGGACGTCATCGACGTGGTTGGCGAATTCGACGACCACCTGTTCGGCCCATCGGTCGGACGCCGTGTACACGTTGGTGAGCGCGTCGACGTCGTAGCCACGACCTCGCTTCCACGGCACATCGCTCAGGTCGACACCGTCGTGAATGCCGAAGTATGCGAACGGCGTCAGGTACTGCTGATCGATCGCGTCCCACAGCCTGAGTTCGGCTGCGATGCGGCCGTCAAACCACTGGAGGACCGGCAAGCCATCGGCCCGCTCCGGAGTTGCCGTGAGACCGAGCAGCTCGGTCGGCCGGACATGGTGG
>CAJBIS010000319.1 GCA_903953195.1 uncultured Actinomycetes bacterium | reverse complement strand
GCGAGCCGCCCCGAGACGTGAACGGGTCGCGCCCTGTGAGCGCGAACCACAGTGTCAGTCCGAGACTCCAGACATCGCCCCGGGCGTCCGGTTTTGCGCCGTCAAGCAGCTCGGGGGGAGCGAACATCAGGCTGCCTCGAATGCTGTCGATCGTCCGAGTCTCGATGTCCGGAGCGCGCGCGATCCCGAAGTCGGCCAACCTGATGGATCCGTCGCTGGAACAGAGCGCATTCGACGGCTTGACGTCGCAGTGAGCGATCCCCTCTGCGTGGGCGGATGCGAGCGCACTGGCGAGTCCTCCCGCCACGCTCTGCCACTGACGAAGAGCGAGCGGACCCTCCGAGCGAACGAGTGAATCCAGCGATCCCAGCTGCGCGTACTCAAGAACGAGGTACGGATGCCCTTCACCCGTCCATCCGGAGCGATAGAGCGACAAGACGTTCGAATGCCATGACAGGGCCGCCTGCATCCGGGCTTCAACCGGCGCCACCCGAATCGGTCGGGTCAGCGACGGAAGATCCACGAGATTGAGGACCTTGACCGCCACTCTCCGCTCCAACACCCGGTCCGTTGCGAGGAACACCACCGATGCTCCACCCCGACCAAGCTCGCCAAGGACCGTGAGGCCGTCGAACGACAAGTCCGAGACACACTGATCGACCTGCCAATCGCCCACGGCAGCCCCTCCCACGCCACGTGTCGGGCAAACGCTACCGAATGGATCTGGGGTCGTGCTTGCGGTGTGGGGCATCGTCGTTCTCCCTCGCCAACCGGTTGGCCGGCTGAACGGGCAGCCGACCAACCGATCGGGGCGATGACCCGTGGGGCAACGGGTCTGTGAGGAACCGCTACGTCACCGCAGCGGCACGTCATTCTCCGACGAAGATGTTCAGACGTCCACGGGTACGGCTACCCGCGGCAGGCGTCAGTCGCGAGCGGCGCGAACGCGCAGCGAGATCGCCGACCACCATCCGCCGGCGGCCGCGGGCACGCCGAGCGCGAGGGTCGACGCGACGCCGGCCGGGCCCAGTTCATCCCGCCAGGCGACTGCGGCGATGGCGTCACAGGTGTCGGCGGCTGCACCGAGCGCCACCCACTGCCCCTTGGGCTCCTCTTCGGTGAGCTCGAGTACGGCGCCCACGCCGAGCACGACGTCACGGATCCCGAAGGCACGGGCCATCCACACGAGCGGACCCGGTCGAACCTCACTGGTTCGCGCGAGCACGACGTTGGGGATGAACAACATGATGAGGCCGAACGCGATGCGGCCGAGAGCGATCGAGCGGGCGATGGTGCGATCATCCATGGCCCCATCTTGCCCCAGTGCGCCCCGTCCCGGACCAGACGAGCAGCGACGAACCCGAGTTCGTCGTCAGCCGTGTTCGATCGCGAAGACGTGGGCGACCCGCTCGGCCGGGTCGAGACGGACGTAGTTCGGTCCCGCGTTCCACATCCATCGTTCGGACGTCAGCAGGTCGACGACACCGAATGGCGTGTTCGGGTCGACGCCCAGCGCGGCGGCGTCGAGGTGCACCATCGTCTCGACCACGACGTCGGCCTGAAGGTTCGCGATCACGAGCACGCTGTCGGCCGACTGGCCGGCCGTCGCAGTCACGTGATGGCTGTAGGCGATCACCTGATCGCTCTCCGTCGCATGGAACGCGAGCGATCGCATGCGATGCAGGCTCCGGTGCTTCCGCCGGATCGAGTTGAGGTCGGCCAGGAACGGCCCGAGCGACGCTGGGTCCTCCCAGTCCCGCTGCACGAGCTGGTACTTCTCGGAGTTCAGGAACTCCTCGTTCTGGTCCGATGCCGGCTCGTTCTCGACGAGCTCGTAGCCGGAGTAGATGCCCCAGCTCGGCGACATGGTCGCCGCCAGGAGCGCTCGAACCCGAAACACCTCGGGCGAGCCGCCACGCAACGGGCCCGAGAGAATGTCGGGCGTCGTCGGCCAGAAGTTGGGGCGGAAGTACGACGACACCGGCCCGTGCGCCAGTTCCGTTCCGTACTGTTCGAGTTCCCACTTCGACGTGCGCCACGTGAAGTACGTGTACGACTGACTGAAGCCGACGTCGGCGAGCGTCATCATGGTCGGCGGATCGGTGAACGCCTCGGCGAGGAACACGACATCGGGCCACTCGAGCTGGATCGACGGGATCACCCAGGCCCAGAACGCCGTTGGTTTCGTGTGCGGGTTGTCGACCCGGAACACACGGACGCCGCGCCCCGCCCAGAACGCGAACACGTCGCGGCACGCGTCCCAGAGCGCTCGACGGTCCTCGTCGCGCTCGGGCCAGAAGTTGATCGGATAGATGTCCTGGTACTTCTTCGGTGGGTTCTCGGCGTACCGGATCGAGCCATCGGGAAGATGTTCGAACCACTCGGGGTGTGCGGCGGCCCACGGGTGGTCCGGGCTGCACTGGAAGGCGATGTCGAGCGCCACCTCCATCCCGAGCTCGGCCACCGTGGCGATGAATCGGTCGACGTCGTCGAGATCGCCGAGTTCAGGGTGGACGTCGCAGAATCCTCCGTCGTCGGAACCGACCGCCCACGGGCTGCCGACATCACCGTCGTCGGCCACGAGCGAGTTGTTGCGACCCTTGCGATGCGTCCGACCAATCGGATGGATCGGGGGCACGTAGACGACGTCGAATCCGTCCGCTGCGATCTGCTCGAGCCGCGACCACGTGGGCGCCCCTGCGACGAAGCCGCCCTCGGACCGCGGGAAGAACTCGTACCACGCCCCGTACACCGCCCGTTCCCGGTCGACGCGCACCAGATGCCGCTCCGAGGTCGACAGCTCGACCGGATCGGGCACGTCGGCGAGCAGCGCACCGACGGCGTCGTCGAGTCCGGCGGCCAGACGGACCGCGTCGGTGCACGACGTCGACCGGAGCGACGCCACCGCATCCAGGAGTCGAGGGCGGTCGGCGGCGCGCACCGAGTCGACGAGCTGCTCGATCAGCCGTGCGCCCACCTCGAACTCGACGGTCAGGTCCTGTCCGGCGCCGGCACGGGCCTGCAGATCACGGCGCCAGGAGGAGAAGCGGTCGAGCCACGCCTGCACCTCGAACTCCACGACACCCGGTGCATCGGCGACGAACGTGCCGACCACCCGACCGCCGTCGTTCGACATGGGCGACACCGTCCAGCGCGACGACCCGAGCGGCCGCGTCCGGAGCCGGGCGCCGAGCAGTCCGTGGCCATCGCGCACCAGTGCCGCGGAGACCTCGAGCGGATCACCGACCACCGTCTTCACCGGACCGCCGAGTGGCGTCACGGGGGCGACGTCTCGGATCACGACGCGCTGCGACGAGGTGACGGGAACGATTCGGCGGAGGTCAGGCGGCGGCGTCATTGCGGCGACAGCGCGCCACGCTCAGCGGCGACGGACTGCGATGTTGAACTTACCGGAGGCGAAGGGAACTTCGTCGGTGGTCATCCAGATCCCGGCGATCCCGAACACCCGCAGGCCCACCGCCGACACCTTGCCGAGGATCGTGAACGTCCGATCGACCCCGCCGGCCGGATCCCGGAGCGTGGCGCGTCCCACGACGTACGGCTGGTTCGCCGCACCCTTGAGGTCCAGGTCGAGTTCGGCCCCGTTCTCCGACAGGCGACCCGTGATCCGGCCGTCCTCCCCCACCTGAGTGAGCGTCGCCTGCGTGGCGACATCGAGGACGAACGAACGCTGGACCGAGAGCGGGCCGCGGAAGTCGACATCGAGGTACGCGGACTGCACCAGCGGAACCCGGGCGGGCACGACGGTGGACGCGACCGGACCGTCGACGAGCTTCGACGTGTCGGGATCGAGGAACCGCGACGGACCGCCGCAGGTGAGTCGTCCGGCCTCGAGTCGACATGCCGGCGACGTGATGTAGCGGCCCTCCTCGGTCCATCCGAGCACCCCGGCGTCGAACGACACGGTGTCGGGCGTCCGGTCCGGCGTCACGTCGACGACCTGGCCGCCACCGGACGGCACCAGTTGGAGCCGATCGCACCGGGGACCGCCGGCGAACGCCACCCGGGAGCCGTCGGGCGACGGCATCGGTGAGCAGATCCGTTCACTCGTCGCCAACGTGTCGCGCACGAGGGTCGCGGTCGACACCCGGATCAGTTCCTGCTGACCCTTCGCCGGGCCGACCCCCACGAAGTAGGTGCCGTCCGGCCCGAACACCGGATGATCGAGCGAGAACAGCGTCGGGATCTCGGCCGCGCCGCCGAACGAGCCGACGACCAGCGTGTAGCGACGCGGTGAACCCGGAATCGTCGACTGCAGGAACATGATGTCGTCGACCGGGGACGCGGCGATCCCGATGTAGTTCCGCTGCGACGGGTCGCCGATCCGGGCGGTCTGCTTGCCGGTTCGGTCGACGATCTCGACGACGTTGCCCAACACGCCCTGCGGCAGCGGGCTCAGGAACGAACCGTCCGTCACGGTTCGCTGGCCGTCCGCGGTCCTCGGCTCGACCATCGCCGCCGTCCCCACGCCGATGTACGCCAGACGCTCACCCCCGGAGCTCCACGCGAGCAGGGGCTCGATCCCGAGCGTCTCGAGCGCAGCGTCCGAGGCGACGACCGTCGGCGGGCCCCCGGTGGCCGACACGATCACGACGGAACGATCCGACCGGATGAACGCCACGACATCGCCGGTGGGAGCCAACGCGACCGCCGACTGGTCGCCGCGGCCGATGGCCGCACCCTGCCCGACCTCCACCGGAACGGCGGAACCGGAACCGACCCACACACGCCCGTCGCTCGTGGCGTAGGCGATGCGCCCCGTGGGTGACGCCGGTGTGGCGGCACGGACGGTCGACGTCGTGGTCGAGGAGCCACCGCCCGACTGGGCACTCGACGGTGACGACGGCAGCGCCGTGGTGACCGCCACGATGGCGACCGCGACCGCCACGACGATCGACCATCGGGTGGGACGCCGACGCGACGAGCGGCGGTCGCCGCGTGGTGCTGCCTCCATGACGGGCTCAGGGTACCGGCGGGCACCGCGCCACCGCGGGCGCCGCCGGCCGAGACCGAGACGTCGCTCAGCGTGCGAATCGTGTCCACTGCGTGAATTCAGCGGCGATCTGGGCCCGACCCGACTGAACCGCGCACGACCACCGGTAGCCTGCCGCCCATGAAGGCCCTGCGCAGCTTCACTGTCCGACCGCACCTCCCCGACCGGCTCCAGGCGCTCGACGGGCTGGCCGCGAACCTCCGCTGGTCGTGGGACCGGCCGACTCGCGCGCTGTTCCAGACGATCGACCCGAAGGTGTGGGACGAGGGCGGCCACGACCCCCGACGGGTGCTCGCCGAGGTGTCGAGCGAACGACTCGACGAGCTCGCGGCCGACGCCGACTTCCTCGAACAGCTCGACGCACGGGCCGCTGCGCTCGAGTCCTACCGGACCCTGCCGCGCTGGTTCCAGCAGGACGTCCCGAGCGGCGGTGGCCTCGAGGACGGGGTCGTCGCCTACTTCTCCCCCGAGTTCGGCATCGCCGAGGCCGTCCCGCAGTACTCGGGCGGTCTGGGCATCCTCGCCGGCGACCACCTCAAGTCAGCCTCCGACCTGGGTGTCCCGCTGGTCGCGATCGGGCTGTTCTACCGGCACGGGTACTTCCGTCAGTCACTCACGGTCGACGGCTGGCAGCAGGAGCGATTCCCCGATCTGGATCCGTTCGCGATGTCACTCGAACTGTGCGATGGCATCCGGGTCGAGCTCGACATGGCGGGCCGTCCGCTGCAGGCGCAGGTCTGGGCGGCGCAGGTCGGCCGCACCCCACTGTTCCTGCTCGACACCGACCTGCCCGAGAACCCGGACGATCTCCAGTTGATCACCGACCGTCTCTACGGCGGCGACGTCGAGCACCGCCTGCGCCAGGAGATGCTGTTGGGGATCGGCGGCGTCCGCGCCCTCGAGGCGCTCGGCATCCCGGCCCGCGTGTTCCACACCAACGAGGGTCACGCCGGATTCCTCGGACTCGAGCGCATCCGCACGTTCATGCAGCGCGACGGACTCAGCTTCGACGAGGCGTTGCAGGCGGTGCGTGCCGGTGCGGTGTTCACGACCCACACGCCGGTGCCCGCCGGGATCGACCAGTTCCCGCGTGAACTGATCGAGCAGTACTTCCCGTCGTGGGTCCAGTCGTGCGGCGTGTCGTTCGACGACCTGATGCGACTCGGCCACCGGCCCGAGGACGAACCCGCCGACCGGTTCAACATGGCGGTGATGGGCATGCACCTCGCGGAGCGACGCAACGGCGTCTCCGCGCTGCACGGCGAGGTGTCCCGCGACATGTTCGCCGACCTGTGGCCCGGGGTCCCCGTGCCCGAGGCGCCCGTCGGCCACATCACCAACGGCGTCCACGGCGACACGTGGGTCGGACCGGAGATGGCAGCGGTGCTCGACGCGAGCGTCGGCGCGGACTGGCAGTGGGCGGGCGCCGACGCGTGGTCCGCGGTCTCGCAGGTCGACGACGGCGCGCTCTGGGCCGCGCACCGGTCGGCGAAGGTCCGGATGGTTGGGCACGTACGCGAACGCCTCCGGGCTTCGGGGTTGACGCAGGGCCGTTCACCATCGGAACTCGGGTGGATCGACACGACGCTCGACCCGGATGCGCTGAGCATCTGCTTCGCGCGGCGGTTCGCCACGTACAAGCGCGCCGCGCTGCTGCTGAGCCAACCCGAGCGACTGCTCGCCCTGCTCGGCGACGACGAGCGGCCGATTCAGTTCATCTTCGCCGGCAAGGCGCACCCCGCCGACGACACCGGCAAGGAACTCATCCGAGAGGTCGTCACGTTCGCTCGCGACGCCGGCGTGCGCCACCGCTTCGCATTCGTCGAGGACTACGACATGGCCATCGCCCGGTCGCTCGTCCAGGGCGCGGATGTGTGGCTCAACACACCCGTGAAGCCGATGGAGGCGTCCGGCACGAGCGGGATGAAGGCCGTCCTCAACGGCGCGCTCCACTGCTCGATCCTCGACGGCTGGTGGGCCGAGTGCTTCCACGACGGCTGGGACGAGGCCGGCGATGCCGCCGTGGCGAACGGCTGGGCGATCAGTTCCGCCGACAGCGTCGAGGACGACGACCGGCGCAACGAACTCGAGGCCAACAGCCTGTTCGAACTGCTCGAGACCCAGATCGTGCCGCTCTACCACCCGACTCCGGGCGCCGACGGCGACGGCTCGCGATGTCTCGATTTGTGTGTGCTTGCTCAGAAGCAACCTGTGTACGCCGACGGCAGCCGTACCGCCGTCGGCTCCGACAAGGCTAGTGTGACGGACTCGACGCGCCTCGACTTCTCCGATCTTCGTACGCATCTAAAGGGGAACGGCATCGATACGAGCACACTCAGCGTGTGGATCGTGCCGACAAATGGGGTGCACAGCGTTCCCCTGGCGGACACGACCGGCCTCATC
>CAJBIS010000318.1 GCA_903953195.1 uncultured Actinomycetes bacterium | reverse complement strand
AGTGTTCGCGCTGAGTTGGCGGCGCCTGCTGAGCTTCCCGAAACTCGCTGCCCGCCGGCCCTATCTGGTGTTCTGCATGGCGTACGTCGTGGCGTTCGTGATCGGGTTCTCGTTCATCGCGAACTTCGGCATCCTGGCCCGTCAGCGGGTGCAGGCACTGCCGGCGCTGCTCGTGCTGGTCGCCCTTCCCGCGGTCGTGTCCAAGGGTCGGGCGCGGGTGGAACCGCAGGCGACCGGCGATACCCTTTCGCCCGTGGCTCAGACTGACGGCGCACTGCTCGAGGCGCACTCATGAACAAGCTCCAGGCCGTGCTCCGTCGCCGCTGGCCGATCCTCGTCGCCGCTCTGGCGCTCGGCCTCGTTGCCGGCGCGCTGACCCAGGCGCTGTCCCCCAAGCGTGAGCTGACGCAGTACCAGGCCGATCAGGTCATCGTGGGCAACCGCAACGCCGACAACCCGGTCAACGTCGAACAGGACGCGCTGCGGGTCAACCGTGGCGAGGTGCTCGCCGCAGCGGCGGACGAGCTCAACATCGAGGACTCCGACGACATCGCCGGCAAGGTGCAGGTCAAGGCCGACAAGGATTCGAACTCGATCTCGCTGCGGGTCTACGACGCCGACCCGGCGACGGCCTCCGAGATCGTGCAGGCGTTCGCCGACGCCTTCCTCACCATCGTCAACGCCGAACTCCGCGCCGACGACCAGAGGTTGCTCGACGAGCTCACCGCCCGGGCCACCGAGGCGCAACAGGCGCTCGCCCGCTTCGACGAGCAGAACGGGTTCATCTCGCGGCCCGACGTGGCCCTGCCCAAGACGCCCACGGTGGACGCGCTCGTCGCCGAACGGAAACGCCTGAGCGATGCCGCCACCCAGGCGCAGGCGCGCCTCGACCAGGTGAAGTTGCAGGTCTCGCAGCAGCAGCCGTACTCGTCGCTCGGTCCCGAGGCCCCACGCGTGGCCGACTCGCAGCTGCTCGAGGTGCCGTCGTCGATCGCCTTCCGTGCCGGCCTGCTCGGTCTGATCGCGCTGGCACTCGCCGCCGGGCTCATCGTGATCATCGAGCGGGTCAACGCCCGGGTCGACACCCGTGCCGAACTCGCCGATCTGACCCGTGTCCCGATCATCGCCGAGGTGGGCCGGATCCGCGGCAAGCGGATTCCGAGGATGGACGGCGACCGGCTGTCGCTCGAGGGTGTGTGGTCCGAGCACTACCGGCGGGTGCGTTCCGCCATCCAGTTCGTGCAGGCCAACCCCAACGCGGCCCGGCCCGATCAGCTGCTCACTGGCCCGGCACCGGCATCGGACTCGGTGGCGCTCCGCGGCAGTGTCATCTCGGCGCACACCGCCGGGTCGGGCGAGTCGCCCAAGGTCTTCATGTTCATCTCGGCGCTCCCGTCCGAGGGCAAGTCCACCTCGACGGCGCTCACGGCGATGGCGCTCGCCGAGTCCGGCGTCGAGACCGTGACCATCAACGCCGACTTCCGTCGACCACGACTCGACGACTACCTCGGGTCCACCCCGCGACCGTCGCTCGCGGACGCCGGT
>CAJBIS010000317.1 GCA_903953195.1 uncultured Actinomycetes bacterium | reverse complement strand
GGTGTGGGTAGGCTCCTGCCCGCATGAAGATCTACACACGAACCGGCGACGACGGCACGACGGGACTGCTGTTCGGCGGCCGGGTTCGAAAAGATGATCCGCTCCCGAGCGCCTACGGCGACGTCGACGAGGCCCAGGCCACGATCGGTGTCGTCCGGGCCCACAACGGCAACCACCATCTCGACCAGATGCTCATCGCCCTGCAGCGAGACCTCTGGGTGCTGATGGCCGAACTCGCCACCGCCCCCGAGAACCGCGACAAGCTCGAGGGCGGCACGTCGCTGGTGACGCCGGAGATGGTGACGCACCTCGAGGGGCTGATCGATGAGGTGTCGGCCCGCTTCGAGGCGCCGACCGAGTTCGTCGTTCCCGGCCAGACGGTGCTGTCCGCGCACCTCGACGTGGCGCGGACCGTCGTGCGTCGAGCGGAGCGTTCCGTGCTCGCGGCGTGTGCCGACGGTTCGTCGGTCGGGCCGTACCTGAACCGTCTCTCCGACCTGCTCTGGACGCTGGCACGTGCCGAGGAGGGCGAGTCGCTGCCGACGCGGACGGTGTCATCGACGGAGTGAACGACGCCGGTCGTGGCGTCCCGCTGCGACCGAGCGTTCGACCGAACCACATGACTTCGAACGAGTGGAGGTGCTCGACGTGGCCGAGTTGATCAGCATCAAGGTGGGTACGAGCGTGCCCTCGGGAGCGACGGGCGTGGTGGTGTTCGCCACCTCGGACGGGCTGAATCGCGTGCCGGGTGTCCGTAAGGCGGCACTCGACCGAGCCGGCTTCTCGGGGACCGTTGGTGCGGTGGCGATCCTCGACGACGGTGACCGGGCCACGGTCGTCGCCGGACTCGGACCGTCGGATCGTGTGTGCACCGACGAACTCCGTCGCGCCGCGGCCGAGGTGGCACGACGGGTCTCACGTCACCGGCGCATCGCGGTCGAACTGCCGGAGGTCCCGGGTCTCGACATGGCGGTGATCGCCGGTGCGATCAGCGAGGGCCTGCTGCTCGGCTCGTACTCGTTCACCGAGTTCCGGTCGTCGCCGGACGCCGGCGGACGTCTGCAGTCGGCGTCGCTGGTGGTCGACGGTTCGACCGCCGAGGTGCGCCAGGTGCGCGCCGCGGTGGAGCAGGCGGCCGTCGTGGCCGACGCCGTGTGTTTCGCCCGCGACCTGGTCAACACCCCCGGCGGGACGCTGACACCGCAGGTGTTCGCCGATCTGGCGCAGGAACGGGCGCTCGCCGCCGGGCTCGAGGTCGAGGTGCTCGACGCCGACGCGATCGCCGAGGCCGAGCTCGGCGGACTGCTCGCCGTCAACCGTGGTTCGACCCATCCGCCCCGGATGGTGAAGCTCACCTACACCCCCGATCCGGCGCTGGAGCCGACCGGCGACACCCTCGCGTTCGTCGGCAAGGGCATCACGTTCGATTCGGGCGGACTGTCGATCAAGCCCGCCGACGGGATGATCGGCATGAAGATGGACATGGGCGGCGCCGCCGCGGTCATCGCTGCGATGTGTGCCCTGCCGGCGCTCGGTGCCCGCACCGCGGCCGTCTCGTTCACGCCGATGACCGACAACATGATCAACGGTGATGCGCAGCGACCCGGCGACGTCTTCACGGCCCGGGGCGGGACGACGGTCGAGGTGTTGAACACCGATGCCGAGGGACGATTGATTCTTGCCGATGCGCTGGTGCTCGCCTCGGAGACGCAGCCGTCGGCGATCGTCGATCTGGCGACACTCACCGGCGCCTGCATGGTGGCGCTCGGCGACCGGATCGCCGGACTGATGTCGAACGACGACGGGTTCCGAGACACGGTCATGCGTGCGGCTGGCGTGGCAGGGGAGCGGGTGTGGCCGTTGCCGTTGCCCGCCGACTACCGCAAGCTCCTGGACTCCCGGGTGGCGGACATCTCGAACATCAGCAGCGCACGCTTCGGCGGCACCTTGACGGCCGGGCTGTTCCTGCAGGAGTTCGTCGCCGACGGCATCCCGTGGGCCCACCTCGACATCGCCGGTCCGGCGATGTTGGACGCCCCCGACGGTGAGCAGGGCCCCGGTGCGACCGGGTTCGGTGTCCGCACGTTGGTCCAGCTCGCCTGCGGTTGGGGCGACGTCGCCGACGCCGACGCCGGCGACGAGGGCGAGCTCAGCGACTGATCGTCACGTCCCGCGATGCTGCTCGAGCCACCGCTGGTGGGTTCGCTGCAGTGCGAGTGGGAGCCGCTCAAGTTGCCGCCGGTGCAGTTCGGGCAGATGGGTGCGCACCGCGACGTCGTTCGGGGCGCCGAGCCGGGCCAGACCGAACGTGCACGCCCTGTCGATCGTGCGCATGATCGGCGCATTGCGGCCCGTGCCTGCGCCGAGACCCAACGCCTTCGCGGTGTCGACCACGGAGACTCGGAACCCGTCAGGGCGCTCGTCGAGTCCGCGCGCGAAACGCCGCAACAGCAGGACCGTCGACGGGCCGATGATCCCGAGCCAGAACCGTTCGACGTACTCGCTGCGAAGCTCGAATCCGGCGGTGGCCAGGTGCGGGTCCCACCAGGAGCGAACGGTGAGGACGTCGTCGTTCGGCGCCGAGGCGGGCACCGTCGACGTCGCAACCGTGGGATGGCCGGCGGCGGTGCCGGGGCCGGCGGGTTGCGATGCGGTGTCGACGGATCCGTGCACGGTGGTGACCTCCGTGGTGGGCGGGCGGCGGGGAGTGCCGGATCCGGTCGTCGGTCCGACGACGGCGACCGTACGGTGCGTCGTGTGAGGCGTCACCGGGGAGCGGTGCCCGGAGCGCGCGGCGCCCGCATCGGCCGCCGGTAGGGTGCGCGCATGACCTCGTTGACCTTCTACTTCGACCCCGGCTGCCCGTTCACGTGGATCACGTCCCGGTGGCTCGTCGATGCCGCACCCCGTGCCGGCGTGGATCTGCACTGGCGGGCGTTCGCCCTGTCGCTCATCAACGAGGGACGTGACGTGCCCGAGGAGTACCTGCCGCGCTTCGAGGCGTCGAACCGGGCGCTCCGGGTCGTCGAATCGCTCGTCGCAGACGGTCGCACCTCGGACGCGGCGGCCTTCTACACCGAGTACGGGACCCGCGAGTTCGTGCAGGACGAGCCGACCGGGGACGCGCTGGCGATGGTCGCCGGTGCGGCTGCCGGCATCGGCGACGTGGCGGCTCGACTCGACGACGAGTCGACGGACGCGCTCGTGCGCGCCGCGTTCGAGGAGATCCGACCGCTCGTCGGCGAGGACGTCGGTTCGCCGGCGATCCGGCTCGACGGCACCGACCGGGCGATCTTCGGACCCGTGGTCAGCCCGGCGCCAACGGGTGAGGACGCCGACCGTCTGCTCGAGGCCGTGCTCGCGGTGCTGCAGCTCCCGATGTTCTTCGAGCTCAAGCGGACGCGTGTGGGCGACCTCGACTTCAGCTGAGGACGCCGAGCGACCCGCGTGATCTGCGTGACGGGCGTTCCGGACCGACCCGAACGCCGTCGCTGTCGTGGGCGCGCCGTACCCTGACGGCGTGGACGAGTCCGACCAGCACCTCGATGACGGGCGCAGGGACGATACGGCGGTCGATCGCGCCGCCGAGCTCCTCGCCGGGGCCGAGCGCATCGTCGTGCTCACCGGGGCGGGCATCTCGACGGACTCGGGCATCCCC
Organism: uncultured Actinomycetes bacterium; assembly: GCA_903953195.1. Lineage (GTDB taxonomy): Bacteria > Actinomycetota > Acidimicrobiia > Acidimicrobiales > Microtrichaceae > SXMI01. The sequence continues at coordinate 2,225 of CAJBIS010000317.1, read as the reverse complement.
GACTTCCGAGGCCCGGACGGCGTGTGGACGAAGAACCCCGAGGCCGAGAAGTACGCCACGATCAGTCACTACCTCGCCGACCCGGAGCTCCGGGTCCGGGCCTGGCAGCACCGGATGGACAACCCGGCGCTGACCGCGCAGCCGAACGCCGGCCACCGGGCGCTCGTCGAGCTGGAGCGAACAGGTCGCCTGCAACTCCTGGTCACCCAGAACATCGACGGGCTCCATCACGCCGCCGGATCGGACCCCGATCGGATCGTCGAGATGCACGGGACCATTCGCACGGCTCGATGTGTGTCGTGCGGGTGGACGGCGCCCATGGCCGACGTGTTCGAGCGCGTCCGTGCCGGCGAGCTCGATCCGCCGTGTCCGGAGTGCGCGGGCATCGTGAAGTCGGACACGGTGTTCTTCGGCGAGGCGCTCCGTCCCGAGCACGTCGACCGCGCCTTCGACGCCGCCCGCCACTGCGACGTGTTGCTGGCAGTGGGCACGACCCTCACCGTCACGCCCGTGGCCCGCATGGCTCCCCTGGCCGTGAACAGCGGCGCGGAGCTGGTGATCGTGAACGGCGGCGAGACCGACTACGACCACGCCGCAACGGCAGTGCTGCGTGGCTCGATCTCGGAGTTGCTACCGAGGTTGGTGGCGCCGCTCAGCCGAGCGTGAGGCGCGTGCGCCCGGCGGGCACCTCGAACCGGTAGGCGGTGACCCCGGCGCGATCCGCGAGCACCTGGGCGCCGAGGTCGGTGAGCAACGCCCGGGCGATCGCGTCCTGGCCGCCCGGTCCGAGACACGGCGCCGGTCGAGCGGCGTCCATCACCACGACGACTGTCGTGGTGCGCACCGGCACGTCGAGCACGGATCCTCCGACCGGGCAGTTGAGCGGATCGATGTGGGGCCGGGCGCTGAAGCGGCCGATGCTGGGCAGGGGCGCGATCACCTGGGCGTCGTCGGGGGTCAGGTCGAGGACCTCGCGGTAGGTGTCGGCCTGGGCGGCGGGGATCAGCCCACCCACCCCGTTGTGGGTGGTGGTGTCCGGCAGTTGGTGGGCTGCCTGCGAGAGCGCGGAGCCGATGGCCAGCACGCCGAGCGCGACGGCTGCCGCGGTGGTCGCCCGGGTCCGCCGCCGGGCGACGACGACCACGAGCCACACCGAGCCGAACGCGATGAACGGGGTGATCACGAAGTTCTGGAACGGCTGATTGATGAACACGGCGCTGCCCTGCAGGCCGGCGGTGAGCACCGCGACGAGCGTGACGCCGAGCCCCCACGGTGTGACCGCGCCGACCAGGCCGCCGGCTCGGAGGTAGGCGACGATGACGTCCCAGCGATCGACGAGCAGGTCGAGCGGTCGTGACGGGTGCTTCAGTGCGCCGCTGGTGAGCATCGTGATCCCTGCGATGCCCTCGGGGAGCGTGGGCTGGTCCGACAGGTAGGCGTAGCCGTCGGCGATGTGCGAGCCCATGTTGTTGCCCGTGGCGGTGGCGAGGAGGACCCAGCCGACGCCCGCCGCCCCGAGCGCCAGGCCCGGCCTGCGGGTGCGACGGCTCGCCAGGACGCCGGTCAGTCCGAGTCCGAGCAGGTACACGCCGCTCACGTCGCCGCACGCCAGTGCGAGCACCACCCAGATCCACATGCGACCGGTTCGCCCCGCCCACAGGTCGTAGGCGGTGAGCACCAGGAGGCAGGTCGCGATCGGCCAGAAGTGGAAGTCCTGCGCGGCGGTGGCGTAGGCGACCGGATTGGCGAGCAGGAGCACGACGGTTCCGATGCTGATGGCGGTGGTCCACGCCGCCGGAAGCGGGTCGCGGCGCAGGAGCGCGCGCACCCAGCACCACACGACGAATCCGCTGGTGGCGATGGCCGCCGCCTGCAGGACCAGCAGCACGAACGGGTCCGGGAACACCGTGGCGAGCAGGCCGAGTGGCCACATGGCGAGCTCGAAGTGGCTCGACAGGTACGGGAACCCGCTCAGCGTCGAGTCCGGGTTCAACTGACCGCGACCGATCTCGCTCCAGGCCTGGGCGAAGATCCCGAAGTCGATGCCGATGGTGAAGCGCTCGTAGGCGACGCGGGAGATGGCGACGAGGACGGCGAACTGCGCGAGGAACACCGTGCCCACGAGCGCGGTCGTCCTGCGCTCGCTCGCGAGGCGGGCGCGCGACCGGAGGATCCGGGTGGTGTGCACGTGAGTGCTCGGCGCGGGCACGACCAGCACGTCATCG
>CAJBIS010000316.1 GCA_903953195.1 uncultured Actinomycetes bacterium | reverse complement strand
CGCCTGGTACGCCTCGCCGTACTCACCTGGCTGCGTCTGGCCACTGCACGCGGACGACACGAACGCCAGCACGACGAGGCAAGTCGAGGCGACTGCGAGACGGAGGGGCGTGGGACGGCGGCTGGACATCGGATTCCTCGGAGCGGGGACGCGCCCACGCTAGCGGCCCGCGGCGCGCTCGTCCCAAGTCGCGTCGACGCTCACCCCGTGGTCCCCCGGGGGCGACGCCCCCGGTGGACCCTGGAGTGGTTGGGACACCGATCTCCACGGCAGCGCCATCCCGCGCCGCCGCGTGTCCGGGCGTGCCGTCGGCACCGCCCGCCGCCGGGCCTAGCCCAGCGGTTCCTCGTCCCGTAGATCGAACATCGCCACCTCACCGTCGTCGCCGACGATGACCGGCCGGAGGGCCGTGCCGGCACGCTCGGTGAGCGCACCCCACAGTCCGCTCGGGCCCGCCGGAATCGTCGGCGCACCCTCACCGACGTGACCGACCAGCCGATCCTGCACACTGTCGACGGTGCCCATCCCGGCCCCGTCGCTACGACTCACAGTTGTTCCATGCACAACGTGATCATCGGCACCGGGACCGGGCCCGCACAGGGCCGATCGACTCATCCTGCGGGAGCGGTCCGCATCGGGGCCCCGGTGCGGACCGGGTGGCCACCGACGGCGCCTGCGGCGGCGGCTCGACCGGCGCGTAGGATTCGGCGGTGGCAGCCCGGACCCGACGACCCCCGAGACCGACGCTGGTGCTGTGCGTCCGCCACGGCGTGACCTCGACGACGGGCACCGTGCTGCCCGGCCGGGCGCCCGGCCTGCACCTCTCCGAGGCGGGCCGCGCCCAGGCCGAACGCGCCGCCGCCCGAATCGGAGCGTTGCCCAAGGTCGACGCGGTGTACGCGTCGCCGCTCGAACGCACCCGCGAGACCGCGGCACCGATCGCCAAGGCGACCGGCAACCGGGTCCGCCGCGCCACGGGCCTGTTGGAGTGCGACTTCGGCGACTGGACGGGCCAGCGCCTCGACCGACTGCGCAAGCTGCCCGAGTGGGCGGCGGTGCAGTCGACCCCGTCCACGTTCCGGTTCCCGGGCGGCGAGTCGTTCGCCGAGATGCAGTTGCGTATCTGGAACCAACTGCTCACGCTCGCCGAGACGCACCCCGGGCAGACCATCGTGGCGGCCTCGCACGCCGATCCGATCAAGGCTGCGGTGGCGATGGCGACCGGGGTCCACCTCGACCTGTTCCAGCGGATCAGCATCTCGCCGTGTTCGATCACCCCGATCCTGCTCGGTGCCGGCACGCCCATCGTGCTCGCGGTGAACAGCACCGGCGACGATCTCACCGGGCTGGCACCGTCGTGACGGCCGCCCCGCACCCGCTCCGCACCGCATGGCGGATCAACCATGGCTGAGCCGCTCCCCGTCGACCGACCCGACGCGTTCGTGTGCGGCGCCGTCGGCGAGCCGGGGCAGCGGACGTTCTACCTGCAGGCCCGGGTCGGCACCGAGGTCGTCACCCTGAAGGTGGAGAAGGAGCAGGTTGCCGCACTCGGCCGCTACCTGGCCCATCTCGTCGACCGCCTCGGCGGCGCGGAGCCCGACCGGGACATCGTCGGGCTGATCGAACCCCTCGAACCGCTGTGGGCCGTCGGCGATCTGGCCGTCGTGGCCGATGAGGACGAGCGCACGATCCTGATCGCCGCCGAGGAGCTCGAGCCGTTCACCGACGAGCCCGAGGGGTGGCGTCCCGGCGGCTTCGGCGACGACGACATCGACGAACTGCTCGGCGAGGGGTCGGACCGTGGCGAGGCGCACATCACGATCACCGCGGCGCAGGCCGCGGCGTTCGCCGAACAGGCGCTCTCGCTGATCGAGTCCGGCCGACCGCTGTGCCGGCTGTGCGGTCGGCCCATGGAGCCCGACCGCCACGACTGCCCTCGCTGGAACTGACGTGCCCGAGCCCGCCGATCGCGGCCCGGACGACGACGGGTTCGAGTTCCTCGACGACGACCTCCTCGACGACGATCTCCTCGACGACGACGCGGCCGATGAGGGCGGTGACGAACGTGCCTACGTCTACGACGCAACGGTCCGGCCCGACGATCCGGCCATCGTCGAACTGCTCTCCTCGGGGTCGATCGAGATCCTCGGTCAGATGCCCTGGTCGTCGAACGCGACGTTCCTCGTCGAGGTCCACCACGGCGACGACCACGCACCGGCGGTCTACAAGCCGGCTCGCGGCGAGCGACCGCTGTGGGACTTCCCCGACGGACTCTGGCAGCGCGAGGTCGCCTCGTACGAGCTCTCGCACCATCTGGGCTGGGCACACGTCCCGCCGACGGTCGCCCGGCACGACGCGCCGCTCGGCCCCGGTTCGGTGCAGGCGTTCGTCCCCGCCCGGTATGCGGAGCACTACTTCACCCTGCAGCACGACGCCGGGCTCACCGACACCTTCCGACGGCTGTGCGCCTTCGATCTGGTCGCCAACTCGACCGACCGCAAGGGTGGCCACGTCCTCATCGACGACGACGACCGCATCTGGGCCATCGACAACGGCCTCACGTTCCACGTCGAGTTCAAGCTGCGCACCGTCATCTGGGAGTTCGCCGGCGAACCGATCGGCGCCGACGTGGCCGAGGCGCTCGCCGGGCTGCTGGACCGCGGACTCCCCTCGTCGCTCGACGCCCTCCTCGACCGGGCCGAGCGTGACGCCACACTGACGCGGGCCGGCGCGCTGCTCGCCGCCGGAGCGTTCCCCCACGATCCGACCGGTCGACGTCACCCCTGGCCGCTGGTCTGAACGACCGATGGAACGCGACGACCTCGACACCTGGATCCGCACCGGCGACCTCGACGAACTGCTCCGCGAGATCGATCGGGCGTGCAGCCGTCGCGACTGGGACGACGTCGCGATGATCCGGGACCGGGCGCGAGCGGCGAACGAGACCGGTCACCAGCTGTGGCCGGCGGCATCGTTCG
>CAJBIS010000315.1 GCA_903953195.1 uncultured Actinomycetes bacterium | reverse complement strand
GCTGAACCAGTTCGGCGTCAACATCTCGGACCCCAGGTTCGCGGAGCTGTACCAGCTCGAGAACCAGCTCACGGCGCAGACGACGCCCACGGCAGAGGACCAGAAGGACGCGGAGGTCCAGCTCACCGACAAGAACGGCAACGTCTACAGGCTCGGCCCGACGCAGCTGACCGGCACGGCCGTCGAGACCGCCACGGCCAACATCGGCGAGAACGGTCAGTGGACGGTCAACCCCGTGTTCAAGGCGGGACCTGACGGCATCGACCTCTTCAACCAGATCGCCGCGAAGTGCAACGCCGGTGACCCGGTGTGTCCGGGTGCGCAGGGCAGCCCCGGCCGTCTGGCCATCGTGTTGGACTCGCAGGTCCTCTCGGCGCCGTCGATCAACGAGCCGACGTTCCAGCGCGACCAGATCCAGATCTCGGGTGACTTCACCGAGGACGAGGCCAAGAACCTCGCGGTGTCGCTCCGGTTCGGCTCGCTGCCCATCGAACTCGCACCGCAGCAGGCCGAGCTCGTCTCCGCGACCCTCGGCGAGGGCGCACTGCGCGCCGGCATCATCGCCGGTCTCGTCGGACTGAGCCTCGTGTTCCTCTACCTGTTCCTGTACTACCGCCTGCTCGCGCTCCTGACGTTCGGGAGCATGACGATCTCGGCCTCGATGCTCTGGGTGATCATGTCGAACCTGAACGCCACGGTGACCCTCGCGGGTGTCGTCGGCATCATCGTGTCGATCGGCATCTCGCTGGATTCGAGCATCGTGTTCTTCGAGGGGCTCAAGGAGGACGTGCTCGACGGGGCGTCGGTGCGTACCACCGTGGAGCGCTCGTTCTCGTCGTCGTACGCCACGATCGTGAAGGCTGACGTCTCGTCCCTCATCGGCGCCGCGGTGCTGTACTGGTTGTCGGTCGGCCCGGTGCGCGGCTTCGCGTTCTATCTGGGCGCGATGACGCTGCTCGACCTGATCTCGGCCTACCTGTTCCTGCGTCCGGCCTCGGTGGTCGTCGCCCGGTCGCGATGGGGTCAGCACCCGCGCTGGCTGGGGATCCCGGTCGACGTCGAACCGGCGGCGAGCGACACCCCGACGGCGGCGGAGGCGGCACGATGAGCGTCTGGGGCGATCTCTATCGGGAGCGGACCGACTTCAACTTCCCGCGGCTGTGGCCGAGGACCACCGTGCTGTCGATCCTGTTGATGGGGATCTCGCTGGTCTCGATGGTCGGCATCCCCATCTACTGCAACTCGACGGGAAGCTGCGATCGGTCGGCGTTCAACCTCAGCATCGACTTCGAGGGCGGCTCCGTCTGGGAGGTGCCTGCCGAGGGCTTCACCGAGGCGCAGGCGCAGCAGGTGCTCTCGCCCTACGGCCCGACGGCGGGGGAGAAGTTCCAGCAGGTGACCACCGGTGACGGCGACGAGGTGCTCCGCATCTCGGGCCGGGTCGCCGACGTCGCCGAGAGCACCAGGATCTCCAACGAACTGGCGACCGCCGCCGGGTTGCAGCCGGGGGACGTGACCGTGTCGACGGTGGGTCCGTCCTGGGGTGATGACATCACTCGGCAGGCGCGGCTCTCGCTGTTGGTGTTCCTGGTCCTGGTCGCGCTCTACATCGCCTGGCGGCTCGAGGCCCGCATGGCGCTCGCCGCCATCCTGGCGATGGTGCACGACGTGATCATCACGGCCGGCGTCTACTCGGTGTTCCAGTTGGAGCTGACGCCGGCGACGGTGATCGCCTTCCTCACGATCCTCGGGTTCTCGTTGTACGACACCATCGTCGTGTACGACCGCGTGCAGGAGAACGCCGTGCGGCTGGGTCGCGGCGGCCGCTACACCTACACGGCGATCATGCGCCGTTCGCTCAACCAGGTGTTCATGCGCTCGCTCAACACCACGCTCGTCACGGTGATCCCGATCATCTCCATGCTCGTCGTCGGATCGTTCGTGTTCGGTCAGCAGACGCTCGCGGACTTCTCGATCGCGCTGTTGATCGGGCTGGTGTCGGGGGCGTACTCGTCGCTCTTCGTCGCGGCGCCGCTCACCGTGTGGTTGAAGGAGCGGGAGGCGCGCTGGAGCGAGATCCGATCGAAGCTCACCGCCCGCGGCGTCGATGTGTCCGATACGGCGTGGTACGGGGTCGGGGCCGGGTCCGATCGCCCGAACCGGTCGGGTCGCACCGCTCCGTCAGAGGGATCGTCTCGCGGTCCGACGCCTGCGGGATCGACGCCGACCGGATCGTCGTCGGCCTCGTCGGGTTCGACCGCCGTGCTCGATGACACGTCAGGCGACGGCGCGTCGTCGTCCGCAGCGACCTCCGACGCATCGGCGTTCTCGGGTCACCCGCCGCGGCCTCGCAAGAAGCGCAGGCGCTGAGTTCGAACCGCCCGAACCCGCTGCTGGTGGGCGGCCGACGGGCATGGGGGCGGGCTCCCTCGGTGCTCAGTTCGTGAGCGTGGCGAAGCTGCCCGACAGCGTCGGCGGCTCCGGGAAGGTCGTGGCGAAGTCCCACGTGCCGAACACCCACGCATCGACGCTGCCCTGGGTGACCACCCGGTCGCCGGCGCCGATGTCGGAGGACTGCCACGTGCCGTCGGCCAGCGCGTTCCAGTAGTTCCAGTAGGCGAACCCGTCGGGCGTGCTCTCGGAGCAGTCGGGTGCGGCGGGCAGTCCGTCGACGGCGCACACGAAGGCGCCGCCGAATCCGAGACGCGGTGCGACCCGGCCGATGCGCTGGGCCCGGGCGTTCAGGGCGTCGAGGCCGGTCGAACCGGCCGGGACGACGACGCACACGACCGGCGGCGACGAGACCTGCCCGCCCTGCACGACCACCGCCACCTGGACCTGGCCGGCACCGGCGTTGGGGCAGACCGAGTAGTCCACCGGTGTGGTCGGTGTGCTCGGTACCGGTGCGCAGGCGGCGACCACGAATGATGCCGCGGTGATGGCGGCGGCGACTGCGGCGGTGACGTGACGGCTGCGCATGGATTCCTCCAGTGACGGACTGATCGGCGACCGGGACGGGCCACCGACGCAGACGGTAGGGAGCCCGGGCCCGGCGGCGCCAGCACCGCGACCGACGCGCATTGGGTGCACGGCGCGCACCGTCGTCGACCGACTCCTTCGGTACCCTTGGGGAGTGATCACCGTGTCGACCGCACAGGCGCGCTCCGCGTGCAGACGGAGCGTGACGTGGCCACGGTGACGCGGGTACTGCCGTGGCGTCGTCATTCGCAGCCGCCGGCGATGGAGGTCCAGGAGATCCTCGACGAGTTCCGTCGGGTGCACCCGAAGCAGTCCGTCGACACCATCACCGAGGCCTACCGCGTGGCCGCCGGGAGCCACCGGGGGCAGCTGCGTCGCTCCGGTGAGCCGTACATCACCCATCCGCTCGCCGTCGCCGGCATCGTCGCCCGGTACGGCATGGACGACGTGACCATCGCCGCCGCACTCCTGCACGACGCGGTCGAGGACACCGTCGTCACGCTCGACGAGATCGAACGGGATTTCGGCCCCGAGGTGTGCGAGATCGTCGACGGCGTCACGAAGCTGGAGCGGGTCCACTTCGACTCCAAGGAGGCGCAGCAGGCCGCGACGATGCGCAAGATGCTCGTGGCGATGGCCAAGGACCTGCGGGTGCTGGTGATCAAGCTCGCCGACCGGCTGCACAACATGCGCACGATCGCCGCCATGCCGGCGTGGAAGCAGGAGCGCACGGCGCAGGAGACGCTCGACATCTACGCGCCGCTGGCCCACCGTCTCGGCATGCAGGAGATGAAGCAGCAGCTCGAGGACCTGTGCTTCGCCGCGCTCCACCCCAAGCGCTTCGCCGAGATCGATCACATGGTCGCGTCCCGGGCGTCGGGCCGCGACGCCTACCTGCGACAGGTCATCGACCAGATCCGCGGGCGGCTCCACGACGTCAGCATCTCCGCCGAGGTGACGGGCCGGGAGAAGCACCTGTGGTCCATCTACGAGAAGATGGTCGTGAAGGGCAAGGACTTCGACGAGATCTTCGATCTGGTCGGCGTCCGCGTCATCGTCGAGTCGTCGAAGGACTGTTACGCCGCGCTCGGGTCGATCCACTCGTTGTGGACGCCGGTGCCGGGTCGGTTCAAGGACTACGTGGCCATGCCCAAGTTCAACCTCTACCAGTCGTTGCACACGACGGTGATCGGCCCCGGTGGACGCCCGGTCGAGGTGCAGGTCCGCACGCAGGAGATGCACAGCCGAGCCGAGTGGGGCGTGGCGGCCCACTTCTCGTACAAGGAGTCGTCGTCCGAGGACGTCGCGTGGCTGAGTCGCCTCATCGACTGGCAACAGGAGATGACCGACCCCGGCGAGTTCATGGC
>CAJBIS010000314.1 GCA_903953195.1 uncultured Actinomycetes bacterium | reverse complement strand
GCCGCGCCCAGGTCGCGCAGCATCTGTTCGACGCGGTACGACACCAGCAGGTTGCGCCTCATCAGCACCGGGATCTCGCGACGGAATGTCCCGAGCGACCTCGGGCCGCGTCGCTGTCGGGCGGCGACCACCCGACTCAGCACGGCGAGGGGCTTCTCGTGGATGACGACAGCGTCGAGGTCGTCGGCCGACACTCCACCGATGGCCAGCACCGATGCGGTGGCCCGGACCGGGAGTTCGCTGTCGTGCTTGGTGCGGGTGAACCGCTCCTCCTCGGCGGCGGCGACGAGTTCGCCGTCGACGACGAGCGCGGCGGCGGCATCGTGGTAGTCGCAACTGATCCCGAGAATCCTCACGCCCGCTCACCCCCGCTGTGCCCCGAGCCGCTGTTCGATGGTACCCGTGGCGTTCCGGGGTTCATCAGCGCCGTCGAGCCGGCGCCCGTCGTGTCTAGGGCGCGTTGATCGTGCAGCTCTGGGTGACGGCCACGGTGCGACCGGCGAGCGCGGTGACGGGTGCGGCCGTGCACTGCTCGTAGGGCTGCGGCGCGGCCGCGCTGACGACGAGCGCACCCGCCGGTACCTCGAGCAGGAGACGCCCGTCTGCGCCAGTGGTTCCACCGGCCACCACCTGTCGACCGCTCGCGACCTGCACCGACCGTGACACGTTGCTGGTGCGACAGAAGGGTTGACCGGGCGGCGGGATGGTGCCGCCACAGATGGTCTGGGCCGAGGTGATGTCGAGCTGTGTCGCCGGCGTCGTGGTGGTGGTCGACGACGTGGTCGGACCCGGTGTCGGACCGGGCGCACAGGCGACCGCGACGGCGACGCCGACCGAGGCGACCACGGTGGTCGCGAACAGGCGAACAGGGTGCATGCCGCGCAGGGTACCGGAACATCCCGACAGGTGTTCCGGTTGTCTCCGACATGACCCAGCTCGGCTTCCAGATCCCCAACTTCGACTATCCCGGCCTCACCCGAGCCGACGCGTGGACGGCGACCGCGGCGTCGGCGGCAGCCGCCGAGACGGCCGGGTTCGACACCGTGCTGGTGATGGACCACTTCTACCAACTGCCCGGTCTGGGAGCCCCGGACAACTCGATGCTCGAGTGCTACACGCTGCTCGGCGCGCTGGCACAGGTCACCGACCGCGTGCGACTCGGGGCGCTCGTCACCGGCAACACGTATCGCAACCCGGCGGTGCTCGCGAAGTGTGTGACGACCCTGGACCACGTCTCAGGTGGCCGGGCGCAGCTCGGCATCGGGTCCGGGTGGTTCGAACTCGAACACGACTCCTTCGGCATCCCGTTCGACACGTTCACCACCCGCTTCGAGAAGCTCGAGGAGGCGCTGCAGATCATCCTGCCGATGCTGCGCGGCGAGCGGGCCAGCTTCACGGGCGACCACTACACCTTCACCGATGTGATCAACGAGCCGGCGCCACTGAGCCGCATCCCCGTGATGATCGGTGGGAGCGGCGAGAAGAAGACGCTGCGCATGGTGGCCCAGTACGCCGACCTCGGGAACCTGACCTGCTCCCCGGAGGAGGTGCCGCAGAAACTCGAGGCGCTGGCCGGCCACTGCGAGCGACTCGGCCGGGACCGCAGTGAGATCACGCTGTCGTGGAACCGGGTGGCGTGTGTGGCGCCGACGACGGCCGAGGCCGAGGCCGAGCGGAACGCGTTCCTGGCCGATCGTGGCATGGTCTGGGACGACCTGGGCGAGGAACTGCAGGCCATGGTCGACGGGATGATCGCCTGCGGCGACGCGGCGACGGTCGGCGAGCAGTTCGCCGAGTGGAAGGCGACCGGTGTCGACGGCTTCACCGTCAGCCTGCCCGCCAACGGCCACCTGCCCGAGCGGGTCGCGCTGCTCGGTGAGGTGTTGTCGGCCGTCGGCTAGCGGGGTGCGGGCCGCTCGGCCCGAGCGGCGCACGGCGCCTGATCCGGCAGTGACAGGTTGGCCGCGGTGTTGATCAGTCCGACGTGTGAGAACGCCTGCGGGAAGTTGCCGAGCATCCGACCGTCGACCGGGTCGACCTCCTCGGACAGCAGGCCCACGTCGTTGCAGAGCCCACGCAGTCGCTCGAAGATCGCGGTGGCCTGATCGCGGCGGCCCATGAGCGCGAGCGCGTCGGCCAACCAGAACGTCGTGATGAGGAAGGCGCCTTCGTCGCCGGGGAGGCCGTCGACCTCGTTGCCGTCGGTCTCGTAGCGCTTCACGAACCCGTCGACCACGAGCGTCCGCTGGATGGCCTCGACCGTTCCGATGACCCGCGGGTCGTCCGGGGGGAGGAACCCGACGATCGGCAGCATCAGCAGCGAGGCGTCGAGCAGCGGGGACCCGTACGACTGCGTGAACGACCCGAGCGCGGTGTCGAAGCCCTGCTCGCAGACCTGCGCGTGCACCTGATCGCGCAGCGTCCTCCAGCGGTCCACGCGGTCGTGGTGCCGACCGTTCGCGTCGGCGAGTCGCACCGCCCGATCGAAGGCCACCCAGACCATCACCTTGGAGTGCGTGAAGTGTCGCCTCGGTCCGCGTACCTCCCAGATGCCATCGTCCGGTTCGTCCCAGACCTGTTCGAGGTGTTCCATCAGCGCGACGATCACCTCGCCGCCGTAGCCGACCTGGTTGGGGAGTTCGTGGCGGGCGGCGGTGAACGCCGCGTCCATCACCTCGCCGAACACGTCGAGTTGGAACTGGGTGGAGGCCTCGTTGCCGATGCGAACCGGGCGGGAGTCCTCGTACCCGCTGAGCCAGTCGAGTTCGAGTTCGGTCAGCCGCCGTTCACCGCCGACGCCGTACATGATCTGGAACTGGCCGGGGTCACCGGCGACGGCGCGTCGCAGCCAGCTCGACCAGTCCACCGCCTCGTCGACCTTGCCGGTGATGAGCAACGCCTGCAGCGTGAGCGTCGCGTCGCGCAGCCACGAGTACCGGTAGTCCCAGTTGCGGACGCCGCCGATGTGCTCGGGAAGCGACGTGGTCGCCGCGGCGCACACGGCGCCGGTCGGCCCGTACGTCAGGGCCTTCAGGGTGATGAGCGACCGGATGACGTCGTCGCGCCAGTCGCCCTCGTAGGTGCAGCCGGCGACCCAGTCGTGCCACCAGCGTCGGGTCCGATGGAGCGCCGCCAGGCTGTCGAGGGGGAGCGGTGCCTGTTCGGCGCCGGGGAACCACGTGAGCGAGAACGACAGCTGGTTGGTCTCGCGCACCTCGAACTCGGCGACGGTCGTGTGGTCGGTGCCGCGCAGCGGGACCGGGCTGTGGAACCGGAGCCCGTCGTTGCCGGCGACCATGTCGAGGCCGTCGCCGGTCGCCCGGACCCATGGAGTGACCGCGCCGTAGTCGAACCGCACGATGAGTTCGAGATCCATCGCGACGGTCCCGGACCGACCTTCGATGATGCGGTGGATGGTCGGGACGTCGTGGCGGGGCGGCATGAAGTCGATCACCGCAACGGTGCCGGTGGCGGTGGTGAACTCCGTCTCGAGCACGAGCGTGTCGGGTTCGTAGCGCCGCGTCACCGACACCACCTCACCCTGCGGCGCGAGCAGCCAGCGCCCGTTGTGCGGCCCGCCGAGCAGCGCTGCCAGACAGGCCCCCGAGTCGATCCGTGGGGCGCACCACCAGTCGATCGATCCGCTGCGATCGACCAGCGCGACCGTGTTGGTGTCGCCGATGATCGCGTAGTCCTCGATGCGGCCGGCCATGCGGTTCACCGTACCGGCCGCTCGGAGCGGCGCTGCTGTGGGCCGGGGTACCGTTCGACGGAACGATCTCGGAGGTCCCGCATGCCGACGCTCACCACCTGCCTCTGGTTCGATGACGCCGCGCTCGACGCCGCCGAGTTCTACGTGGCGCTGTTCCCGAACTCGGCGGTCACCAACGTGTTCCGCACCGCCGACGGTGCCGTGCTGACCGTCAACTGGACGCTCGACGGCGCACCCTTCATGGCCATCAACGGCGGTCCGCGCTTCCCGCACACCGAGGCGTACTCCGTCTTCCTTGGTTGTGATGATCAGGCCGAGGCCGACCACTACTGGGAGGCGCTGCTCGCCGACGGGGGTGAGCCCAGCCAGTGCGGGTGGTTGCGTGACCGGTTCGGGGTCAGCTGGCAGGTGGTTCCGGCCGGACTGCACGAACTGCTCGGTGACCCGGAACCGGCCCGCGCGGCCGCGGCACACGACGCCATGATGCAGATGTCGCGGCTCGACCTGTCGGCCATGCGTGCAGCGGCCGACGCCGCGTCCGCGGGCTGAACGCAGCACGAGCCGGGACGGCCGTTCGGGGGCGGCGGTAGGGTTGCCGGACGACATCGAGAGGGTGTGCCGCATGCCGGACCCGTTCATCACCACCGCAGCCGCTCGGCCCGACCCGTTCCTGGTCGGCGGGTTCCGGATCACCGTGATCGCCTCGGGGGAGCAGACCGAGGGCTACGAGGTGTTCCATCAGGAGGG
>CAJBIS010000313.1 GCA_903953195.1 uncultured Actinomycetes bacterium | reverse complement strand
AGCCGGACGCTCGCGCACCGGGCCATCGACGGTGAACCGGTGCCGGGGACGTTCGCCGCCGAGGCTGAACTGTTCGGCATCGGCGAGGTGCTCGCCGAACTCGGTGCCGGCACCTTCGACCTCGCGCCGGCCGGGGCGCTCGGCGAGGACCTTGCCGCACCGGACCTGGAGGTCGACTGGATGGTGCGACTCTCGGCTGCGATCGGCAGGCCGGTGAGCTTCGCGCTGACCCAGAACAACGCCGAGCCCGACCAGTGGCGCCGGCTGCTCGACCTGGTCGGCGCCGCCAACGCGCGGGGCGCGGACGTCCGCCCACAGGTGCACGGCCGGACCGTTTCGTTGCTGTTGGGACTGCAGACGTTCCACGCGCTGCAGTTCACGCCGACGTGGAACGAGCTGGGCTTCGGCCTGCTCGACTGGCGTGAGCAGGTGGTCCGCCTGCGCGACCCCGAGGTGCGCCGCCGCATGCTGTCGGACTGCTCTTCGCTCGATGACGACCCGATCGTCATGGGGTTCATGGACCCGGCCCGCACGTACCTGCTGGGCGACCCGCCGCAGTACGAACCGGGCGCCGATCGGTCCGTCGATGCGATCGCCGCCCGTACCGGCCGCCCGCGCTGGGAGGTCCTCTACGACCTGCTGCTCGACGACGACGGTCGCGAACTGTTGAACGCACCCGTGCTCAACTACAGCGACGGCAACCTGGACGCGGCCTACGCGATGCTCACCGATCCGTCGACGGTGTTCGGACTCGGCGACGGTGGCGCGCACGCAAACCAGACCTGTGACGCGTCGACGACGACGTTCATGCTCACCCACTGGGTCCGCGACCGCGACGGCGCCCGGCTGGAACTCGAGGACGCGGTCCGACGCATGACGAGCGCGACCGCCGACCTCTACGGCCTCGGTGACCGGGGTCGACTGCGACCCGGTCTCGTCGCCGACCTCAACGTCATCGACGCCGAACGACTGCAGCTGCGCCGGCCCGAGCGCATCGAGGACCTGCCCGGCGGCGCGGGCCGGCTGGTGCAGCGGGCCGACGGTTACGTCGCAACGATCAAGTCGGGCGTCGTCACCATGTCGGGTGGCGAGGCCACCGGCGAGCTGCCCGGCGCGTTGTTGCGGGGTGCGCGATGAGCGCCGTCGATCGTTCGGATCTTCGACCGGAGCAGGTCACCGCGGCCTTCTGGGACGCGCTCTACCAACGCGACTGGGATCTGATCGCCGGGTTCTTCGACGACGAGTCGATCTACTTCGACGTGCCCACCGGCCCATCGACCGCGGGCAAGGGCCCGGCCGACATCGTGGCCCGCCTGCGCCTCGGACTCGAGGGCATCGACGGCTACGACCACCACGACCGCGTCGTCGTGGTCACCGACGGCGAGGTGGTGATGACCGAGCACACCGAGGTCTGGCACTTCCGCACCGGCGAGACGGTCACCCTCCCGTTCGTGTCGGTGCAGTGGGTGCGTGACGGAATCATCACCATGTGGAAGGACTACTGGGACTACCAGACGCTGGTCGGCAACTCACCGGCGTGGTGGCAGGAACGACTGTTCACCGCGGACCTGCACTGGATCCACGACGCCACCGGTCATCCGCTGGCGTGACCCCGACGCAATCCGTGATCTGAGGCGCACGTCACGGAGGAGACGGTCACCGCCGTCGGTAGCGTCCACACGCATGAGGAAGCTTCGCCGAACCGTTGGCCGGTCGATCCCCGCGGTGGCCTCGGCCGTCGTGGTTCTGACGGCAGTCGCCGCCTGCTCGAGTGACAGCGGCCAGGAGGTCGCTGGAGCGTCGTCGACCCGACCGGCCGTGACCGCCGCGGAGTTCGCCAATCAGGCCACACCGATCTGTGTGAGCGGCGCCACCGCCGCCGCGAAGGTCGCCCCGACCGCGGGCATGACGCAACAGCAGAATGCCGAGGCACTCCAGGCGCTCGCGCAGTCCACGCAGGCGACGGTCACCCAACTCCGGGCCCTTCCGCTCCCCGAACCTGCCGAGCCGT